>JBPCKH010000242.1:0-4581 GCA_051004475.1 Candidatus Limnocylindria bacterium
GGTTGGCTGAAGGGGACAGCCTGCAGATCTTGCCGATTGGCAGAGCGGCCGACGCGGCCGACTGACGTCTGTCCGTCATCGGCACGGGATGTGCCCTACGATCGCTTCAGTTGCCAACCCTGACTGAACGGACCACCTGAAAGGCTGGGCGGTGTCAGCAGCCCTGACCGATGCGCTGCGCGACCTGGGCGCCGCCCTCGGGCGGCGGGCCGCGGGCGCACCCGGCCCAAACCACGCCGCTCGTGCGGAACGCCTGCGCCGGCACGTCGACGACTATCTTCAACCTCGTGCCCGTGACGCCGAGGCACCGCTCGTTGTCGTCCTGCTCGGCTCGACCGGCAGCGGGAAGTCAAGCCTCTTCAACGCGCTGGTGGGCCGCGCCGTCAGCCCATCCGGCGCGTTGCGTCCCACGACCCGTCGGCCGGTGGTGCTGGTCCATCCGAAGGATGCGAGTGTCGATCTCCTTCCAGGTCTGACTCAGCGTGGCGTGGTTGAGGTCATCGTGGATCCTGTCATCGGTCGTGGCCTGGTGCTCGTCGACGCGCCGGATTTCGACAGCGTCGAGCTCGCCAACCGTGCTCTAGCCATTGAGCTGCTCGAGGCTGCCGACCTCGTGGTGTTCGTCACGACCGCGACCCGCTATGCCGACCAGGTGCCGTGGATCGTTCTGGAGCGGGCGCAGCAGCGCGGCGTGCCGTTGCTGGCCGTGCTCAACCGCCTCTCCACCGACGCCGAGGACGCGGATGCTGTCGCTGCCGACTTCATGGGACTTCTCAAGCGTGGCCGGCTGACCGAGTCCGGTGCTTTCGGCTTGCTGGAGGTTGTTCCCGTCACTGATGGAGCTGTTGATCCCGAGCGCGACGCCTTGGCCGCGGACGCGGTCGCGCCGATTCGTGATGCCCTGACCAGGCTTACCGCGGACGAAACGACGCGCCGGGAGCTTGCGCGCCGCAGTCTCGGTGCTGCGCTCGACGGACTGCCG
This sequence comes from Candidatus Limnocylindria bacterium, assembly GCA_051004475.1. GTDB lineage: Bacteria > Chloroflexota > Limnocylindria > QHBO01 > QHBO01 > JACDBZ01. The sequence continues at coordinate 983 of JBPCKH010000242.1, forward strand.
GTGGCGGTCGAGGAGGTCGCTCGCGAGGTTGACGATGAACGGGCGGCCGGTGACGCGCTGATCGCCGTGGCTGACCGGTCGTACCGCGAAGGTCGGCGAGCGCTGGGCGAGGAGCTGAGCCGGGGCACCTTCCTGCGAGCCGAGGTTCTCCGACAGTGGCAGGCGTTCGTCGGCGCCGGTCAGGTGGCTCGCATCCTGGCGCAGGGGATCGGGCGCGTCGTCGCCGGATTCCGAATGCTGTTACGGCCGGGCCCGCTGGCGCCGGCGATAGAGTTTCGCGAGGCCGCATTTGCCGACCTGGTCGCGCTCGCGGTCCAGCATGCGGATGCGGCGGCGCGCCGCACCTCCACGAGCTGGATCGACGAGCCGTACGGTGCATCAGCACTCGCCGAGCACGCTGCGCTGTGGGGCGTGTCCCCGACTCTCGGCGACCGCCTCGGCGGGGAGCTTGATGCGTGGGCATCGGAGATAGGCGAACAGATCCGGATCCTGGGGGAACAGCGCAAGGGTTGGGCACAGGTGGCGAGCATCGGTGTCAACGCGGTTGGAACCAGCGCCATCCTGGCGGTCTTCGTCCAGACCGGTGGGCTGACCGGTGCCGAGGTCGGGATCACCGCCGCCACCGCCGTGGTCAATCAGAAGCTTCTCGAGGCAATCTTCGGTGAGGCGAACGTGGCCGCCTTCGTGTCTCGCGCGCGGGACAGCCTCGGTGTCATCCTGGACCAGGCCTTCGCCGATGAGCGCGGCCGCTACGTCACCGCCCTCGGTGCGATCCCGGACGATGGCCAGCTGGCGACTGCGTTGCGCGAGGCCGCGCGGCGCGCGTCGCGGCTCGATCCGACGTGACGCTCGATGACGAGCTCGAGCGGCTCGCCGATTGCGCGCGGGTGGCCGGCGAGATCGGGTTGACGGCGGAGGCCAGCCGTGCGGAGCGTCTTCTCGAAGACGCGCGTGAGCGGTCCGGATTCCGAGGTGACGTCTACGTCCTTGCGCTCGCCGGCGGTACCGGCGTCGGGAAGTCGTCGCTCCTCAACGCCCTGGCCGGCCACACCGTGAGCGCGGTGCGCGCCGTGCGTCCCACCACCGACGAGCCAATCGCCTGGGTCGCCGACGAGCGACGCGAGGAGCTTGCACCACTCCTCGCCTGGCTCGAGGTCCGGCACGTGGCGACCCACGCGGACGAAGATCTCTCGGGTGTCGCGATCCTGGACCTGCCGGACGTGGACAGCGTTCGCACCGAGCACCGCGCCACAGTGGACGCGCTCCTGCCGCGCATCGATGCGGTGGCGTGGGTGCTCGACCCGGAGAAGTACGATGATGCGCGGCTCCATCACTACCTGCGCGGGATGACGCCGCACGCGGACCGGCTGCGATTCGTGCTGAACAAGGCGGATCGTCTCACCGAGCCGCAGCGCGAGGACCTGATCGCGGACCTCCGGAAGCGGCTCTCGGCATCCGGGATCGCCACCACCCGCATCGACGTCGTGTCGGCGATGACCGGCGAGGGGATCGACGCCCTGCGTGCCGGTATGGCCCGAGAGGCGGACGCCAAGGCGCTCGTGACGGCCAAGCTGACGACTGATGCAGTCGAGGCGCGCGATCGGCTTGCACGCGCTGTCGGTCTCGATCCTCGGGCCGCCTACCGGCCGCTCGTCGATGATCGCCGGAGCAGTGCAGCCACCCAAGCGGCCGTCGATGGAGCACTCGCGCTGGTAGACCTGCCCGGCGTTGCACGGCAGGTCCGACTTGCCGTCCTCGGCCGCGCGCGCCGATCGGGCGGGTCCCTCCTCGGACGAGCGGTTGCACTGCTCGGCTGGCTGACGGGTCAGACCCGACGAACTGCGGATCCGGCCGCCTACGTGCAGGACTGGCGTCGGCGCGGCTCGCTGGGGCGTGCGGTGAATCCCGTGCATGCTGTGCTGGTCGAGGCCACCGCCGCAGTCCCGCCCGGCTCGCGGCCCGCGCTGCTGCGTGCTCTGCGCGCCGACACCCTTGAGTCGGAGCTGGCTCTCGCCCTCGACGACGCCGCGCGCGATGCGGCCGTTGACCTTCGCGTCCCTGGATCGATCCTCTGGTCGCTGGTCGGTGCCGTCCAGCTTGCGATTGGGGCGGTCTTCATCTTCGCCGTGGCCTGGTATGTCACGCTGTTCGTGTCGCAGGGCGTGATACCCGTGGCCACGATCGAGGCGCCGTGGGTTGGCCCGCTGCCGCTTCCGCTTGTCCTGCTCGCCGGCTCCATCGTCGCCAGTGCGGCGCTCGGGTTCCTCGTTTCGCTGCATGCCGGCTGGATCGGGCGCCGCGCCGGCGCGCGGGTGGCGGAGCGAACGCGTGGAGCCATCACGGCATCGGTCACGGAGGCCGGTTTCAGCGGGCTGAGTCGCGTCGAGCAGGCTCGTGGCGTGATCGGCGGTAGCGGAGCGCGATGAGAATGGTGACGACCCCGACAAGAAACGCGACGCTGTTCGGGACCACGATCGCATTGTTGCGCAGGGCGATGCCGTAGCCGACCCAGAGCATGAATCCGATCTGGAGTACGGCGAGGTAGGAGATCGAGATGTCCGCCGACGAGCGGCGCTCCAGGGTGCGGCGAATCTGGAGGATGGGCGAGAGGGCCATCAACACGCCCCAGCTGGCGGCGATCACGCCGAGCGCATCGGTCACGAAAGACTCCAGGTCACGGCGCTCTGACGATCTGGCCGCGTTCGCTGGCCAGTTCGGTCATCGAGGAGCGCGCACGCGGCCTCGCCATCCTAACGAGAATGCCATTGCGCCGCCGGATCGGCGACTACTTCATGATCGGGACGGCCGGCCTCGATGCCCTGTCTATCTCGGCCTCCGGCCCATGGCGCAGCGCCAGCTCGGGCACCAGTGCGGCCACGATGACCGCGGCGGCCCCGGCGGCGGCAAGGCCGAGCCAGAGTGCGTTCGCGATGGAGATCGAGAAGGCCTGGTGGATTCCGTCAACGATCTGAACGAGGTACGGCTCGATTGCCGCGCGCGACTCCGCCGCCGCGGACGCCAGGATGCGTTCAGACAGGTTGACGCAGACGCCGGTCAGCTCGCCGTCGATGGAGGTCCCCGAGCCAGTGAAGCGATCCACGATTGGCTGCGGGACGCCGCTTGCCGTGAGCTGGCGCGGCGTTTCGCTGTTGAGCGTGCTTCCGAAGATGGCCCCAGCCAGCGCCAGCCCAATCGAGCCGCCGATCTGGCGGAAAAGCGTCAGCGCGCTCGAGACGGCACCGAGCATGTTCTGCCCGACGCATGAGCGGCAGCATCTGGTAACCCGACTCAGTTGCCGATGATCCTCCTGACCATGTTCCTGTGCGCTCGAGGATCTCCAACCTGGCCCGGTGGTCGATGTGGACCGCCGCGTCGTCGGTCGTCGGCTGCTGTGTCACAAAGAGTCCTCGGGGCCATTGCACGTGCCAAGTCAAATAGTTGTCCATGGTAACTACATTCGTCGGTCAGGGTGGTGGGACCTCGTGGACGACCTGTGGACAGTCCGCTCGCGGTGCCGCAAAGTCGGGGATAAGTGGTCTTTCCTGCCCGGCGCGTGGCAGTCGATACTGAGGTCGTCCCGAAGGGGCAAGCAACACTGG
>JBPCKH010000243.1:0-2592 GCA_051004475.1 Candidatus Limnocylindria bacterium
GCGGCGAGCTCGATGGCGAGCGGGATGCCGTCGAGCCGCCGGCAGATCTCGACCACCGCGCCCGCGTTCGGGGGCGTCACGGCGAAGGATGGGGAGACGGTCGTCGCGCGATCGATGAACAGCCGGACGGCCTCGCTCTCGCGGACTCGTTCGAGCCATGCCTCCCCGCGTGAGTGCTCGTCGTGCGAATCGGTCTCGGGCGGCACACCGAGCGACGGCACCTGGAACACGACCTCACCTGCGACTCCGAGCGCCTCCCGACTCGACGCGATCACGCTGAGTCCCGGAGCGCTCGCGAGCAGCCGTTCGGCGAGGTCGGCCACCGAGCCGATGACGTGCTCGCAGTTGTCGAGCAGGAGCAGCAGAGACTTCGAGCGGAGGAAGTCGACCAGCGTGTCCAGGACAGGACGCCTGGGCTCCTCACCGACGCCGAGTGCGCGCGCGACCTCGTGCCCGATCACCGCCGGATCGGTCACAGTCGCGAGCTCCACGACCCAGACACCGTCAGCGTAGCGGTCCAGGAGCTCGGCGCCGACCTGGAGCATGAGGCGAGTCTTGCCCGTGCCTCCGACGCCGATCAGCGTCACGAGCCGATGGCTTTCGGCCCGCGCCCGGACGTCCGCGAGCTCGCGCTCTCGCCCGATGAACGACGTCAGCTGCGGGACAAGGTTCGTCCGATACGTGGCGAGCGACCGCAGAGGCGCGAGGTCCGATGGCAGGTCGGGGACGATCAGCTGGAAGACGTGCTCGGCACGGTCCAGATCGCGGAGCCGATGTTCGCCGCGGTCGACGAGCTCGCCGGGCACCGCCGCATCGCGCGCGAGCTCGGCCGCGACGGCCGACGCGAGGATCTGACCGCCGTTCCCGACGGCGAGCAGGCGCGAGACGCGGTTGAGCGCCGGACCGAAGTAGTCGTCGTCCCGAAGCTGCGCGCTCCCGGTGTGGACGGCCATCCGGACGCGCAAAGGATCGATGTCCGTCCACGTGTGCCGCGCGAGGGCACGCTGCGCATCGGAGGCGGCAGCGAGCGCGGCGTCGGGGCGCTCGAAGACCGCGAGGGCGCCGTCCCCCGTGGTCTTCACGAGCGTCCCGTCATGCGCCCGGATGGCTCCATGGAGCATCGCGTCGTGCGTCGCGAGCGCGCGGGCCATCGGTCCCGGTCGCTCTTCCCAGAGCCGGGTGCTGCCCTCGATATCGGTCATGAGGAAGGTGACCGTGCCGGTGGGCATCCTCGGCTCGGCGGTCATGGGCGCGCTCCTGGCTGTTGCAGCGTCAGCCTACCGCCTGCACGCGTCGACGTGAATGACGGCGCGCGGCTCGAAGCATGTACATCGCCAGCGTCGCATGCGATACGTTGCCCGCCCTGAGCCGAACAACGGACCATGAGCCAGGCGGCTGCGAGCCATGAACCGTGCATCGATCCCGCTTGTCGGGGTCGCGCTGGCGATCAGCGCCTGCCAGGCCAGCCCACCGAGGCCGATTTCTTCCGCGGCGACGCTGAGCCTCGCTTTCCTTCGCTCCGGCTCGCGTTCTCCAGATCCAATGCGCTGCGCCTCTCCAGACGCTCCCCGAGAGGTACACGAATCGCCCGCGGCATCATGGCCACCACGACGGCGAGAAGGTGAAGCTCCTTCCGCAGCGCTTTGAAGCGGCCGCTCACGAACCGGTTGCTGGGGGAGCTGTTCCGAGTCGACACGTCGCGACCTGTTGATGTGCCAGCGATCGTCGACCCCCGCTGGTCCTCCATTCGTACCCTTCAGACCTTGCGCTGGCGGGCGTACGGCTCCTTGGCTCGGCTCGCCAGGTGGCCTCCTGCGGCGGGATGAACTGGGAAAAACCACGGACTCCGGCATTGGGCAACACGATCCACACGTTCGAACCGGCGGAAGGTGCTGGACGCTACCCGCGAGGAAGACCCGTCTTCCGCATGCGGCCCTCGCGGACATCCCGCCGGGCAGGGCAATGTTCGGCTATCTATCGCGTATCGTCGCTGACGGTCACCCAGGCCGTATCCAAGCCGCCCGCTTCTGCTGGGTCGCGAGTTCGTCTCCCCTCAGCAGTGGCCTGCTACCACGCTTGGTGCGGCGCCTTGCCGAGGATCGCGTACTCGTGCGGCATGAATGGGCAGAGCCCCCGAACTCAGGGCAGCCGACTGATCGAGGTCCCTGCATGCGAAGCTGAAGCACCCTTATAAGCACCCTTATGGTATCGCGCCATGCTTCCCAGATCGACTCAAACGTGCTCAATCGGCCCAGATTGGCACGCATGACACGGAAACACCGCGCATCCGGGTATGCGGTACCACCTCCTCCTACGGAGGGCGGATTCGTGCTCAAATCGGCCCGCTTCGGGCAATTTCGGCCGACTCGAGCACCCTTATAAGCACCCTTATCGGTTTCGAATGCGCCGATCGGCCCTTACTCGTGGCGTGCAGGGCATACCAGATGTGGTGGTCCGCTGCTGACGCGATCTACATATTGTGGGCCAAGCCACGTGGTGCGATCCACCTTGCGAACGCCAATTTCGGTACCACCATCACACCGCATGTCACGGTTGCTCGGCCCGATGAATACGAGATGTTGTGGCAAGCCT
>JBPCKH010000244.1:0-7197 GCA_051004475.1 Candidatus Limnocylindria bacterium
GGGCAGCACCTCCCACCCGAGAGAAGCTGATGCCGGCGTTGCCCGCCGGTCGCTGGCCCTGGTTGACGAGGTCGGTCTGGAGGAAGATCTGACCGTCGGTGATCGAGATCACGTTGGTCGGAATATAGGCCGATACGTCACCTGCCTGCGTCTCGATGATCGGCAACGCGGTCAGCGAGCCGCCGCCATTCTCCTCGTTCAGGCGCGCAGCGCGCTCCAGCAGACGGGAGTGGGCATAGAAGATGTCGCCCGGAAACGCCTCGCGGCCGGGGGGCCGCCGCATGAGGAGCGAGACCTGGCGATAGGCCCACGAGTGCTTGGACAGGTCGTCGTACACGCACAACGCGTCGCGCCCGGCGTCCATGAACTCTTCGCCCATCGCCACGCCGGCGTAGGGTGCAAGGAACTGGAGCGGTGCGGGATCGGACGCACCGGCGAGCACGACGATCGTGTGCTCCATGGCGCCGGACTCCTCGAGCTGTGCCACCACCTGCGCCACCGTCGACTGCTTCTGCCCGATGGCGACGTAGATGCAGATGAGGTCCTGCCCCTTCTGGTTGATGATCGTGTCGATGGCGATCGCCGTCTTGCCCGTCTGGCGGTCGCCGATGATCAGCTCGCGCTGGCCGCGGCCGATCGGGATCATCGAGTCGATGGCCTTGATACCGGTCTGCACCGGCGTGTCGACCGGCTGGCGCACGATGACGCCGGGCGCGATGCGCTCAATGGGGCGCGTCTTCGTCGTGTCGAGCGGACCCTTGCCGTCCAGCGGCTCGCCGAGCGGGTTCACAACGCGGCCGATGAGCCCGTCGCCGACCGGCACCTCGACGATGCGTCCGGTCGTCTTGACCTGGTCGCCTTCCTTGAGCGAGGTGAAGTCACCCAGGATCAGCGCGCCGACCGTCTCCTCCTCGAGGTTGAAGGCCATGCCCATGATCCCGTTCGGGAACTCGAGCAGCTCCTGCGCCAGCGCGCCGGAGAGGCCGTAGATCTGCGCAATTCCATCGCCCACCTCGACGATGGTGCCGACGCCACTGACATCGGCCCCCTCGTCGAATCCCTTGATCTCGCTGCGGATGATCGACGTGATCGCGTCGGATCGAATCGCCATGGACTTCCTTCCTGCTAGACGGCGGTCAGCCGGGCGCGCAATCGCTCGAGACGGCTGCGCACGCTTGCGTCATAGAGCCGATCACCGATGCGGACGGCGATCCCGCCGATCAGCGCGTCGTCGACCACTTCCCTGATTTCTATTCTGTCGCCGGTGAGCGTCCTCAGGCGCTCGGCGATCTCGGTTCGCTGCTCGTCGTCGAGCGGGAGCGCAGTGCGCACCTCCGCCAGCGAGATGCCACGCTCGCGACGAACGAGCTCGCCGAAGCGCTCCACCATCGCGGCGATGGCTCCGGGACGTCCGCGCCGGATCATGAGCAGCGCAAGGGCCAGCGGCTCTGGGGCCACGCCCTTGATGACACGTCTCAGCACCTTCTCCTTCTCGGCGAAAGGGACGGCCGGATGCTCGACCAGGCGCCGAAGCTCGTCGTCCGCGATCGCCGCCTGCAACGTCGCCAGATTCCGCTCCCACGTCTCGAGGGTGCCGTCGTCGCGGCCGATCTCGAAGGCCGCATCGGCGTAGCGACGAGCGACCGTCTCGCGTCGTGCCATCGACTCAGCTGCTCGGTTTTGTGGCTGGCTGGACCTCGGCGAGGAACTCCTCGACGAGGCGGCGCTGTGTCGGGTCGTCCATCTCACGACGAACGAGCTTGCCGGCGGCCGCCAACGCGAGCTCCGCAACCTGACCGCGAATCTCGGCCATGGCCTTGTCCTTCTCGGCCACGATCTCCTCCCGAGCGCGGGTCGAGACCTTCTCGGCCTCCGTGCGCGCGCTGGTCAGGATCTCGTTCCGCGTGTCCTCCGCGATCTTGTTGGCGCGCGCGATCATCTCGTTCGCCTCCTTGCGCGCCTCGGCCACGGCGGCCTCGCGCTCGGCACGAGCAAGCTCACGATCGCGTGCGGCGGCTTCGGCGTCCTCCAGTCCCTTCTCGATCTTCGTGCTGCGCTCGTCCATCCGAGCAAGCAGCGGCTTGAACATGAACCGATTGAGCAGGTAGAGGAGCAGCCCGAAGTTGAGCACCTGAAAGATGAGGCCGATCAGGTTGACGTCGAACGCCTCGATGAGGGCTTCCACGTATGCGGCTTCCTAGGTGAACAGGATGAGCAAGCCGATGACGAGCGCGTAGATGGCGACGGCCTCGGTCAGAGCGAGGCCGAGCACATACGGCACGAACAGGGCGCCCGAAGCCTCGGGGTTACGGCCGAGGGCCTCCATGGCCTTGCTCACGCCGAGGCCCAGGCCGATGCCCGGTCCGAGCGCGCCGAGGCCGATGGCCAATCCAGCGGCGAGGGGTGTCAGATCCACGTGTTACGTTCCTCCTGTTGCTCTTCGTTCGGGGAGAGCATTCCCGTCGTTCTTGGTTCTACGATCAATAGGTCTGCGATCAATGAGCGCCGACCCGAACGCCGATATCGTCGGCATCGTGGTCGTGGGATTCATCGGCCTCATCATGACCGCCACCGTGTCCGGCCGCGGCCAGCGTGATGTAGGTCAGGGTGAGCAACGCGAAGACGAGCGCCTGCACCGCGCCGAAGATCATCTCGAGGCCGAGGAAGGCGACCGGGATGACGGCGAACGTGAGTGCGAGCATGACCGCCAGCAGAATCTCGCCGGCGAACACGTTGCCGAAGAGTCGCATGGACAGGCTGATGATGCGGCTCAGCTCACTGACGATGTGGATCGGTGTCATGAGCGGCGTCATGTAGGGCGGATTCGCAATGAACGTTTCCTTCAGGTAGCCGCGCAGGCCATTGGCGCGAATGCCCCAGCCAACGAACAGGGCGAAGGCAATGAGCGCCAGCGCCAGCGTGAAATTCAGGTCTGCCGATGCCGGCCGGATGATCGGCGCCACCGTCTCGTGCCCATCTTCGACCACGCGGACGCCAATGGTGCCGACGCCCGGCAGCAGGCCGACGTAGTTCGCGACGAGGACGAGCAGGAAGATGGTGAGAACCGGCGGCAGGATGGCTCCCCAGCGCGTGGCGTGCTGCGCGCGGACGATCCCCGCCAGGAAGTCGACCGGAAACTCGAGGATGCCCTGGAGCCGACCCGGGACGACGGCATGGTTGCGCGATGCCCACCACGCGAGCGACGCCAGTAGCACGGTCGCCATCAGGGTTCCGACCATGCTGTTGGTGATGGCGATGGGGCCGAGGTGGAACAGCGTCTCAGCCTTGATCGCAACGTGGATCAGGCTCTCGCCTTGTTCGGCCGCTTCCTCTGGCACGCAGGGTCCTCTTCGTGTGCTACTGCGACTTCATATGATCCCGGGCAACGTCCCAGATCGAGTACATCGCCGCGCCGATGCCGACGGCCACCCCCATCAGGGTGAACAGCGGCGAGGTGTTCGCCCAGTTGTCGAGCAGCACACCCGCGACGACGCCGATGACCACCGACAGGCCGAGTCGCATCCCCAGGTCCAGCACGAGTCCCCAGTTGGGTGGGCGCGCGATCGGGTCGGGGCGCTCCTCAGGACCGTTCGGTTGTCGGATGCTCATGTTCCTCCGCTCCTGCGGGGGCCGCGCGATTGTCGTCGTGTCGCAGGCGCCGGACGCCGGACGCGATATATGCGCGAAGCCACAAGACCGAGACGATGGTCCCCACCGCCATGCCGATCAGCACGAACAGCGGAGCCGTCTGGCCGAATCCATCGGCCACCAGCCCTGAGATCACACCGCCCAGGAGCGGCACAATGACACGCAGGCTGACGTGGGCTAGCACCATGCCGGGCACGAAGCTCGGCCGTTGTTCGGTCATGCTGAGTTCGACTCACAGCGGTCGGACGCCGCGAGTATACCGGAGCGTTTCTCCGGACGCACTGGCGCGACCTCGTTTTCCCTCACTCGCCGTTGTGACCATTACCCTCCAGGCGTGTTTTGTTCCCGTCACGAGCGTCCGTAGCGAACATTGCTCGCCGTGGCGCACTGTGTTTGAGCAATGTCCATCGTTCAGACCTTCTCACGCTCAGCGACAGCGGTAACAACGCCCACCCCATTCAATGCGCACCAGGCCACACACATTGTTCATTCGCGCGTGTCGAATCGATTGTTTGTTCTACGCTGGGACGTCGGCAGCCGCGCGGGTGCCGGGAAGCCCGGGGACCGGGAAGCGGTCGGTGATCGAGGCCACGCGGCGCCGAATGTCCGCCTGGGCGGCCTCATCACCACGAGCGGCGATCCCATCGACGATGAGTGTCGCGATGTCGTACATCTCGGCCTCCCGCATGCCACGCGATGTGACCGCCGGCGTGCCGACTCGGATGCCAGATCCGATCATCGGCTTCTCGGGGTCGTACGGAATGGTGTTCTTGTTCACCGTGATGCGAACCTCGCCGAGGGCCTTATCGGCCTCCTTGCCGTTCACGCCCAGGGGCCGCACGTCGACGAGCATCAGGTGGTTGTCGGTTCCGCCCGAGATGATGGATGCGCCCGCATCGGCGAGTGCGGCGGCCAGGACACGCGCATTGGAGACGGTCGCCTCCTGATCAGCGCGGAACTCGGGCGACATGGCCTCGCGGAAGCTGACCGCCTTGGCGGCGATGACGTGCATGAGCGGACCACCCTGGATGCCGGGGAAGACGCTCTTGTCGATGGCCTTGGCGTACTCGGCGCGGCACAGGATCATGCCGCCGCGCGGCCCGCGCAGGGTCTTGTGGGTGGTGGTCGTGACGACGTCCGAGTGCGGGACCGGTGATGGATGCACACCAGCGGCGACCAGGCCCGCGAAGTGAGCCATATCGGTCACGAGCAACGCCCCGACTTCGTCGCAGATGGTGCGGAAGGCTTCGAAGTCCCACACGCGCGGATAGGCGGTGGCCCCGGTGACGATCATCTTCGGCTTCTGCTTGCGGGCAAGCGCGCGGACCTCATCCATGTCGATCAGGTGCGTCTCTCGGTTGACGTGATACGGCACGAAGTCGTAGTACTGCCCGGAGAAGTTGACCGGCGAGCCGTGGGTGAGATGTCCGCCCTGGTCAAGTGAAAGGCCGAGCACGGTATCCCCCGGCTGCAGCAGGGCGTGGAAGACGGCCATGTTTGCCTGCGCGCCGGCGTGCGGCTGGACGTTGGCATGCTCGGCGCCGAAGAGCTCCCTGGCGCGGTCGCGGGCGAGGTTCTCGGCCACGTCGACCACCTCGCAGCCGCCGTAGTAGCGCCGACCCGGATAGCCCTCGGCGTACTTGCCGGTCAGGACGGTGCCCATCGCCTGGAGCACGGCCAGGCTCGGATAGTTCTCCGATGCGATGAGCTCGAGGTGCGCGCGCGTCCGTGCCTCCTCGTCACGCACGACCTGCGCGATCTCGGGGTCCTCGGTCTCCAGCGGCGCCCAGAAGTCCATGGGACGGAGTGTAATGCGCTCCGAGCCACGCCGATTGGCGATCCCTCGCTCCGCTGCGCTCAATGCATCGAGCACTCGCCACCTGAGAGCCTCGTCGCGCTGCGTCTGCTCGATATATCGAACGGCGGCGTGCACGAGCAGCGCGTCGGCGCGGGCCTCACGCTCCCCCAGCGCGCTCGATACATCGCGAGAATCGCACCAGCGCACGCCCCCCGGTGAAACGCTCGATCAATCGAGCGGCACGACGCGGTGGGGGCCCCAGCTTGCGTCGGGAAGGACTACGGCTCGACGACGATGGTCCCTTCCATGTTCGGGTGAATGGCGCAGTAGTAGGCGAATTCTCCCGCCTCCTCGAAGAGGAATGCGAACGATTCGTCCTGGCGCAGCGGCCCGGAGTCAAACGCGTCGGGCGTCGGGGACGTCGCGCTCCCGGCCGTCGCAGTGTGGGAGAAGGCGTCAAGGTTCGTGAACGTCACCTCGCTCCCGGCGCTGACCGTCAGGGCCTCGGGCTCGAAAACGAACCCGATGATGTCGACTACCCCCGGCCCATCCGAGGCAGAGGCGCTCGCCGTCGCGCTGGATTCTGGGCTCGGCTCGGCCTCGGCCGATCGATCGGCGCTCGGCGAAGGTGAAATGGCAGATGACGTGGGTTCCGCAGAGGCTGTGCCAATTTGGCTTGCCTCGAGGCTCGGCTCGCCGCCCGAGGTGCACGCGATAAGGGGCACGAGGAGGCCCACGATGAGAACGACGCGGTGCTGCTTCATGTATTCATTACGCGCCTGTTACCGCGTTGCATGCACGGAACGAGGCCACCAATCGAACGGATCGGCGTTGCGGATCACGCCGTGGTCGAATCAGCACGGATCCGTGAGGTGTGCGGAGGCGACCAATCATTTGCCGTCGTCAGATCCATCGTCGGGCGACCTCGGATCCGGTCGACCGCGGTAAGGCGCACGATCGTCAGCAGCCAGGCACGCAGACTGCCTCGGGTCATGTCTAATCGGTCTATCGTCTGCCATGCGGCCACGAACGCATCGTGGACAACGTCCTCTGCCTGGTCATGCTCGGAGACGACGCGGATAGCTGTCGCGTACGAGGCCTGAGCATGTCGGTCGTAGAGTTCGCCCAGCGCTTCGTGATCGCCCAATCGAATGCGTCCGGCGAGCATCGCATCGTCGGATTCGATCAAGACGGTCATGACCGACGACGCAATGTGCCGGCGCTATCGCACATGGTCCGCCCTTATCACGTCCAACTGACGGCAGTCCGCGTTCCGGCACGGGGTGGTGCTTCCGCTCCAGCCGCCCGACGCGCGCACCGAGCATAGGGAGCCAGCGGTTCTCATGGCCGTGACTGTGCCCACACCTCGCGAGTTAGTCCTTACGGTTCTGTAATGGTGGATCGCACGGACCCGTGAGTTCCGATGATGGCAGGGGCTGCCGACAGCAGATGGGGCAGAACACGGCGAACGGCGCTAATCGTGATGGCCAGAAACTGAAGGGGGGCTCGGCATCGTGCCGAGCCCCCCGTTATCGAGGTTGGAACGTCGAAGGACTAGGCCTTCGCGCGGCGGACCACGACGGCTGCCCCGGCAGCGGCAAACAGTGCCCCGAAGCCGACCAGTGTCAGCGGCAGCGTGGTGGTGGGGGTCGGCTGCTGCATGGCGGCATCCGGCATGGTTGCCTCGCCCACGAAGTTGTAGACGTGCAGCATCACCATCTCGTCGCCATCGAGAGACGAATCGAAGGTGA
>JBPCKH010000245.1:0-4793 GCA_051004475.1 Candidatus Limnocylindria bacterium
AACCGATTCGCCTCCGAGGCATCGGCGCCAGGCAGGATGCCAATCGTCACGCCACCCGCACTTCGCGCACCGCGCGAGGCCGCCTCCATCACGCCAGCCAGGCCGCCGGTGACGACCGTCGCGCCGGCGCGCGCCAGCTCCAGGCCAGTCTCCTCCGCCCACTCGAGGATGCGGTGTGCGTCAGGCCCACGCGGTTCTCCGTCGCCGATCACGGCGATGTACGGCGGGCGCGGATCCCTCGCGACCTCAGACACCGGCACGCCCTCCGAGCGGGACCGTCGACAGCGTCTCGTATCGGGCCGGTCCCCCACCGACGTGGCTCCGCATCAGCGCGATCCGGTCGATATCCACCACTCCCTCCGGCGCCGATGCGGACGCCAGCCACGCACGCAGGTCCACCGGTCGTCGACGCGACCGCGCGCGCGTCACGTGCGCTCGAACCGGTTGCGTGACCCGCAGGTCCAGCCCTCGAGCGACGTCATCGGCGAGCCCGGCCAGGCGACCGTCCGCATCCTCCACGCCGTACCACGCGACGCGCGCACGGGCCGGCGTCGGGAACGCGCCAAGTCCCCCGCTCGGGAAGCTCATCGCGGATTGCACCGCGACGGACGCCAGGCGTTCACTCAAACCAGGAACCGACGCAGCATGGATCGGGCCAAGGAAGGCGAGGGTGATGTGCCAGCCGTCGGGATCGGTCCAGCGCAGACCATCGAGGTCGCGCCACGCATCAACAAGAGTCCTGGGATCGGCCCACAGCGCTTCGTCGATCGGGACGGCGACGAAACATCGCCAGCGCTCGTCGCTCATCGGTCCGGAAGGCGTGCGTCCACGATGGGCAGGAGCTCATCCAGCGACCTGATCACCGGCACGCCCTCGGGGACCTCATCGGCGCGATATCGGCCCGCGCGATCGATCAGCACGCCCTTGATCCCGACGCCACGGGCGCCCTCGACATCGGCGTCGACATGGTCGCCAACGTGGATCACGCTCTCCGGCGGCACGTTCGCCTGCTCGAGCGCCCATTGAAAGATGCGCGGATGTGGCTTCTCGAAGCCGATGCGTGCGCTGGCCGCAATGAAGTCGAACTGCTTGACGAGGTCGAGCGCGTGAAGCAGCTCCGGTAGATTCCAGACCCAGTTGCTGACAGCACCCACCACCAGACCCCGCGCCTTGAGCGCGATGAGCGCCGGGTATGCGTCGGGAAAGATGTGCCAGTGACTGGTCACCATGAACAGCTCGCTCAGGCGCCGATAGAACGCATCCGGCATCGGCTGCAGCCCGAGCTCGGCAATGGCCGCAGCGTCGATGAACACCGTGCGCTGGAAGCTCGTCTCCTCGGTCGGATCAAAGCCACCATCCATCCCCCACCCGCCATGGTGATAGGCGCGCCGGAGCGCCGCGTGCAGGTCGTCCATGTCGACCTCGAATCCGAATTCACCGAACGCCATCGCGTAGACGTGCTCCCAGGAGGGATTCGGGCGCATCACCGTGTCGCCGATATCGAGGAACACGGCGCGGAGCGGAGCATCGGCTTCAGTCATTGCCTGGCCAGCCTAGCGCTCCGGCGCGGTTGCCGTGGGACGGGCGTATCGGCGAGTGAGTCGCCGGATTCCCATGGGGCGGGAGCGCTGGCCAAGCTACGGGGCGGCTGCGTCGCTGGAGCTTCCACGGGGCGCATGTTCGGCCATTGGTTGTCCGTTACGCCCGTGGGACGGAAATCGACGGCGGAGGTGCTACGCCGCGGACACGCCAGTGGTGCCGAGGATCCCGTAGATCTCGGTGTGGTAGCGGATGCCGGACGAGTGGCGCGAGCGCCGCAGGAGGTAGTCGGGATCGTGACGCGCAAGATCGCGCAGGCTCCAGCCGGTGTACCGGCCGAAGCTGAGCACGCTATCGGCGGCCCTGACGGGTGGCGGCGCGGAGCCTGGACGAGAAGTCGAGGCGACCGAGACACCGGCAATCGTCGTGCGGCGGCCACGGTCGTGCTCCACACGGATGACCGCGTCCCGCAGAACGGCGTAGGCATGGTTCAGCTGCGCCATCTTCTCGGCCGCCCGGCGCGAGGGATCACGGTCCGGGTGATACTTGAATGCCTGCGCCTTGAACGCACCCGTGATCACCTCCTGCTCGGCAGTCGAAACCACCTGCAGGATGGCCTACGGATCGAAGATCGGACCGAGCGTCGACATCGACTTGGCTCAGCTCTCAGTCGTTGTAGAGCCTCTCTTCGATCAGCTTCTCGGCCGTGGTCCGTCCCGTCGGATCAAAGCAGCTGTACTCGAAGAGCTTCTCGTACTCGAGGTCGATATTGTCCTGTCCGCCGCGGTTCTTTTCGAGCGTGGCGACCACCCAATCGCGATAGCGCTGCGCCTGGTACGGGTTGAACTCGATATTGACCTTGGCGACGATGTTGTACTTGTCATTCAGGATCAGGATGATGTCCGACTCGTAGTTGATGGCCGATGAGCCACGCAGGTGATGGTTGCGCAGCCGCTTGGCCTTCAGGCCCTCGCGGTCGGCCGCGACGATTGCGACGACCGGGACGCCCTCGGCCAATGCGATGTCCTTGAGGCCCGATACGATCCGCGTTACCTTCTCAGCCTCGTCCGCGGGCTCCGGAATGACCGGTACCTTCTGAAGGTAATCGACGAAAAGCACCAGACGTCGCTCATCGTCGCCACCTCGATGCTCCTTGACGAGCGCCCGCAGGTTCTCGATGGTCGAATGCGTCGCGGTGCCGCGCATGAGGAAGAGGTTGGAGCCGTAGCGGGCGATCCGCTCGAGGCTCGGGCGAAGTCGGGGGTTGACACCCAGCTTGGCGCGGGTTCCGCTCTCCGCGGAAGTCGTATACGAGCTGACGACCTCCTTCTTTCCGTCCTGGATCTTTACCGCGTCGGTCTTCTTGGGCAGGTGGCTGAGCGCTGACTCCATCGCCACCATGCGCTGGATCAGGTACTCCTCGTCGTGCTCGAAGCAGACGTAGAGCGCGGTCGCCTGGCCCGACGCGGCCATGTTGCGCGCCATCTGGAGCGCCATGGTGGTCTTGCCCTGCCCCTGTGCGCCGCCGATGAGCATCAGCTCGCCGGGACGAAGACCGCCGCCGATCGTCTTGTCCATCGGCACGAAGCCGGTCGCAATTGGCACGAGATCCTCGATGCCGCCGGAGGCGACTCGCTCGTTCAGGCTGGTCAGAACGTCGAGCGCCGAGCGCGGCATCAGCGTGCCCTCGCCAGCGTCGAGCTTCCAGTCGCTCTCGATATTCTTGGTCGGTGCGATCGGCTCGTCGATCATGTGGTGGCAGGCTCCATGTGCTCAGACTCGTCAAGCTCCGCGCGGCAGGTGCCTGCGCGCAACAGTCAAGCGAGTATACGGCCCGCATTTCATTGGACCAATGACCCGATCGGGCTATGTCGGCGGTGTGGCGCCCGCGCCGCCACACGCTGAGGTCGACGTCACCTGTTCGCCGCTCAGCGGCGCTAACTGGATGAGGCTCGCCAGGTGGACGGGCCTCAGGCTCAGTGCATCGTGTCGAGGAAATCAGGCCGGCTGCGGGGCCGGTCCCGGACGACGTCGTTTGGCGTCACCCTCATCGGTCTCTGGCTCGACGTCTGCATCGGTCGACGGGACATCTGCCAGCGACGGAATCCGCTGCGGAGTCGGACCACCGGAACGCGGTGGGACGACGCCTTCGAAGAGGGATTCGAACTCCTCGGACTCGATGGTTTCCTTCTCGACGAGCAGAGCGGCGAGCCGGTCAAGCACGTCTCGGTGCGTGGTCAGCGCCTCCGTCGCACGCGTGAAGGCGTTATCGATGATCGCGCGCACTTCTGCGTCGATCTTGGCCGCTACCTCATCGCTGTAGTTGCGCTGCTCGCTGATCTCCCGGCCCAGGAAGACCATCTCCTCCTTCTTGCCGAAGGCCAGCGGGCCGAGGTTCTCGCTCATGCCGTACTGGGTGACCATGGCGCGGGCAAGGCCGGTCGCCTTCTCGATGTCATTCGAGGACCCGGTGGTCGTATCGCCGAAGACGATGGTCTCGGCAACGTTGCCGCCGAGCATACCGGCGATCTTGTCCTCGAACTCGGTCTTCGAATGGAGGTATCGGTCCTCCTGCGGCAGGCTCATGGTGTAACCGAGGGCCATGCCGCGGCTGACGATCGTGACCTTCGTGACCGGATCGCACTTCGGCAGGATCCGCTGCACGACCGCATGGCCGCCTTCGTGGAAGGCGATGATGACCTTCTCGTCCTCGCTGATGATCCGGCTCCGGCGCTCGGGGCCAGCGATGACCCGGTCGATGGCCTCGTTGAACTCGTCGTTGCCCACCGACTTCTTGTTGCGGCGCGCGGCGAGAATGGCGGCCTCATTGACGAGGTTCGCGAGGTCCGCACCGGAGAATCCCGGCGAGCGACGCGCGATCGCTTCGATGTCCACCGTCTTGTCGAGGGGCTTGCCCTTGATGTGGACACTGAGGATTTCGCGTCGACCCTTGATATCGGGGCGATCGAGAACCACCTGGCGGTCAAAGCGGCCCGGGCGCAGGAGCGCAGGGTCGAGGACGTCCGGGCGGTTGGTGGCGGCGACCACGATCACGTTCGTGTTCGTGTCGAAGCCGTCCATCTCGACCAGGATCTGGTTCAGGGTCTGTTCGCGCTCATCATGCGAGCCGCCGAGGCCAGCACCACGCTGGCGACCGACGGCGTCGATCTCGTCCACGAACACGATGCACGGCGAGTTGCGCTTGGCCTGCTCGAACAGGTCGCGAACGCGCGATGCACCCACGCCGACGAACA
>JBPCKH010000246.1:0-3974 GCA_051004475.1 Candidatus Limnocylindria bacterium
GCTCAGGGCAGCTCGGACAGGCTAACCGTTCGACCCTCCGCGTACGCCGCACGCGCCTCGCGACGCATGCGCAGAAACTCGTCCGCGTTCGCGAGCACGAGATCCTCGGCCTCCTCGACCGGGAGCAGGACCGCCGCCGGGCGACCACGCCGGGTGACGACGTACGCCGTCCCCGACTCGACCCGATCGATCACCGCCGAAGCCGAAGCCTTCAGCTCCTTGACCCCGATCTCTGCCATCAGACCTCCGTGCGACGTGACTACCGTGGTGGTCACTTTACGCTCGCCAACCTGTGGTTGCAACCAAGCGGCGGGTCCAGCGTAGCCATCGGCGCTTATCGCCGACTATCCGGGCTTTTACACGTCGGACGGCTGCGAGCCCGTGAACAGGAACCAGGCGAGCAGGATGCCGATGAGCAGGATCACCAGGAGGAGCAGTCCCTCGACCTGGAGCGGCTCGATGCCGAGCGTGGTTCGGACGACGTCCGGTGCGAGCGCGACCGCGGTGACGAGCCCGTAGATCGGGATGCCCAGCCAGAAGGCGCGATGCATGCCGCCGAGCAGGCTGCGCATCGATCCGGCGGCCCGCAGGCCGGCGACCGTGGCGGCGATGCCCGTCAAGCCGGCGAGGGCGAACGCGATTCGCCACATCGCGCCGGTTGCGAGGAGCGAGGCCAGCGACACGAGGCCCGGCACGATGAAGTGCAGCGAGACGAGGAACGTGAAGCGCCGCGCCGCCGCGTCCCGGGTCAGCTCCGCGTGCCGGTACTGGACGACCACCCACCAGAAGCCCAGCAGGGTGAAGCACAGCGCGGAGGCCGCGGCGTAGAAGGTCGTCGTGTCCATCGTCCTCCCTGACCCCGCAGAAGCCTCGGCTCAGGAACCCGGTGGCTTGTACTTGATCGACTGGGCCTTCTCCAGCGCCGCCAGCGTGTCCTCGACCGAGAGGAGGACGGTTGTCTCGATCGAGCCGAGAGCACCGCCGGCCCCGATCGCCAGCGCGACCGCCGACATCGAGACGTTGTCGGGCGCCTCCCAGAGGTTGTAGCCGTCGTGCTCGCCGAACGCATACCAGAAGCCGTGGAGCTTGCCGCCGACCGCTTCGATGTACTGCTGGGCAGCGACCCGGCGGTCCTCGGGGTTGTTGATCAGGCGCGCCCACGTCTCGGGGGTGTAGCGGAAACGTGTCAGGTACATAGGCATGGCCGTTTCTCCCAACTGCAGAGAAGTTCGATGGTACGCGCCCAGCGGACGACAATGGCCGGGTGAAGACGATCGAGCTGTCGATCACCACCGGGCGGCGGCGCGGCCTGTTCGACCTGACGCCGGACTGCGAGCGCTTCGTCGCCGGCGAGGGCGACGGCCTCCTGAACGTCTTCGTTCCGCACGCGACGTGCGGCCTCGTGATCATGGAGCTCGGCTCGGGATCCGACGCCGACCTCCTGGCCGCGCTCGACCGCCTCCTGCCGCGCGACGACGGCTGGACCCACCGCCACGGCTCGCCAGGCCACGGCGCCGATCACGTCTTGCCAGCTTTCGCGCCGCCGTCGATCAACGTGCCGGTCATCGGCGGGCGCCTCGGCCTCGGGACCTGGCAATCGATCGCCCTGCTCGACACGAACATCGACAACGAGCGCCGAACGGTGCGGCTCTCGCTGGTCGACGAGCGATAGGTTGTGGCCAGAGCCGCCCGACCGATTCGACCACGGCTCCCGGATCTTGGGTTACGCGACGCCTTCAACGGTGAAGCCCATCGATCGGGCGGCCAGGCCGAGCTCGACATCGTGGGTGGCGAACATGAGATCGGAGATCTGCCCGCGAACGGCGAGCGCACTGGCAAGGTGAAGCGCGTCGATCGTTCCGATGGTCGTCGGGAATGCGTCCGCGGCGCGCTCGAGGATGCTGGGTGCGAGCGGGATCATCTCCAGCGCGGCAAGCAGCTCGAGCGCAATGGCGCGCCGATCGGCGACCTCCTCGTCGGCAACGCGACGGGTGATCCGCGCTCGGTCGATCGCGCGCAGACATTCGATGCGAATGATCTCGCTGGAGACCGCGCGGTCGATGCTCGGCCATGAAGCAAGCACACCCGGTTCCCTCAGGACGATGCGGAGCACGACCGAGGCATCTACATACGCGTTCACGTCCGGCCTACGGCACGCGCTCGCTGCGCTCCTCGCGCAGGAGCGTGAGGCTGTCGACCGGCCAGTTCGCCGGAGGGTAGATACGATCCCGGACCTCGCGGAACGGCCGCGTCGCGGGGCGGATCGTCACGACCTCCTGGGCACGCGCCGGGGCTATCCGTGCGATGACCCGGTCCCGATCCGTTACCTCCACCTCATCGCCAGCCTCCACCGCGCGGAGGTACCTGGAGAGATTGTTCTTCAGCTCTGCGACGCCAACTCGCTTCATGGCCACATCTAGCCATGACTGGCCATCACCTGTCAACCGGCGCATCGACCGATGATGACCGTCACCGATCACCTGCGGCTTACGGGACCTGGGAAGTTCATGCGGACCCCCATGCATGGCGAGGCCGTGTGACGAAGTCGCAAGCCCTGCGGCGATACGGTGCCAGCCGCTGTGGCGACCAAGGACGCCCCGGCCCTCGCTGCGAGATCGCGCTCCTCGCGCCACTCGCGCGCCTGTCGGGCGCCCGCTCTACCTCACTGAAGCCTGAGGGTTATCCGATGAACCGATTCCGCTCGCTGCTCCTTCTACCTGTCGTCCTCGCCGCGTGCGGGGGCGGCGCGCCTGGCGCGACCAGCTCCGAACCGACGATCGCCCCCGCGACCCAGGGAGGTGGCGCCACCGGCGCGGCCGTGGATTGGTGCCTCAACTCGCCCCCAGAGGTGGAGGCGGCCATCCACGTGATGGGCGTCGTCGCAACCAGCACCGACGCAGCGGGCATCGGCGCCTGCACTTACACGCTGGCAGATGGCGCCCTGGTGCACGCGATCTCGGTCGTGCAGAGCCAGGGCTTCGAGGCGACGTTCGAGGCCGGCAAGCAGACGGCGGGTGTCGTGGAGATCAGCGGCATCGGCAAGGCCGCGCTCCTCATGAGCCCGGGCGGCCCGCTCGTCATCCTGACCGACACTGGCCTCATCTCGATGGGTCCGCTCGGGCCCGCGGACCTGATGTCGGACGCGGCGGCCTATCGCACTGCCGTCGAGTCGCTCGGGAGGTCTGCCGTAGAGCGCATGCCGTAGGTCAGTCGTCGCATCGATGCGCGAAGGCCGCGTAGGCGGCCAAGTGCCACGGCGCGCGCTTCTCCTCGTCCCAGTACCAGGCCGAGAGGCGATGGCGTGCGAGCGGTTCGCGGCAGCGGGCGCAGCGGTTGTGGTTGTCGCAGGCGCACCAGACCCGGATGACGCCGTTGGGCTTGCGGTAGTAGTCGCCGGCGACCTCACCGCAGGTGGGGCATCGCTCGAGACCGCCCGGGAGGCCGTCCGACCCGATCGAGGTGAGCCGCTCGATGGCTGCGGGATCGACGCGCCGGCCGCCGTCGGTGCCGTCACCGACGATGTAACCCGTCGGCTTAAACGCATCCGCGAACATCTTGAGTTCCGCGGCGCGGGCCGTGAGCTCCCGCGTCGCCGAGAACGTCTCGGCGAGGTGCAAGCCATCGACCACGAGGATGCCGGACGGGGCGCGGCCGGCGCTGGTACGGGTGGCGTCGGCCGAGACGTACTCGGCATCATTCGTGCCGAAGCAGGCTGCGGTCTCGAGCCGGTTCAGGTCCGCCTGGGTGCGAGCGAGCTCGATGATGCGGCCGCGCGGCCAGTCGGCCGGCACGAGCGCGATGCCGCGCAGGGCGCAACGGCCGATGCGCGTGACGAGGTACGGATAGCCGTCGAAGCACGGCAGCTCGGCAGGGTTCATCCCTCGGGTCTCCATCCAACGCGCCGATCGGGGCACCGTGCCCGCCTGAGGGGTGCGGGTCGGTTGCCGCGCCGGTCACCGAGTCGGTCAGAGCTC
>JBPCKH010000247.1:0-3788 GCA_051004475.1 Candidatus Limnocylindria bacterium
GCAACCTGGGCGGTGTCATCGCCTCCGACGAGCCATGGCACGGGCAGCCTGCCTCCGCCCTGCTCACGCTGCCGCCACTCAGCGGTCTGATTCTGCGGCCCGACGGGTCCTAGCGCTGCAGCGTCAAAACGCGGGCGTTCCATGGCCTACCCAGGAAAGGTGCGGGTCTCAAGGGCACGCCACGTGAGGCCCATCGTTTCGAATGACGTCGCCGCTGCTGCCCGAAGCGACTCGTCTCCGCGCACCACCGCCAGCGCGCGCAGCGCGAATGGACGCGTGTAGCCGGGCCGGTCGAGGAATACGGCCGCCTCCGTCTCGACGGCTGCAACGTCGCCCAGCGTCGCGAGCGCGTCGAGCCGCGCCGCCGGACTGTCCACGTCATACGGCTGCCCGGCGGCGTGCAGCACCTCGAGTATCGGTCGTATGGCGTCGCGATCGCGGCGAACCAGCGCGAGCCTGAGCAGCGCTGGTTCGCGCTCGGCCGGGCCTGCCACGACCGCGCTGTCGCGCCCGAGCGCCTCCAGCCGACGGGCTTCAGGCTCCACGCCGGCGTGGACAGCACCGAGCGCGCAGACCAGGAGGGTGCGCCAGTTGAACTGGCAGGGATGGGCCTCGTTCGCCGCAACTGCCACCTCGACACGATCGATGAGGCCGACGAGCTCGTGCCAGCGTCCGGCCAGCGCTGCGATCAGGGCGCGGATCGCCACGGCGTGGACCTCGTCGTGGGCGTCGAGCTCCGATCCGAGGCGCTCGAAGTCGCCCGCGAACCTGCTTGCTTCCTCCAGTCGGCCGGCTCGCAGGTAGACGAACCCAGCGTTCCAGGACTGGTGGCTGAGCATTCCCCGGTCTCCCACGGACGGAGCGACCTCGACGGCACGGTCGGCCCACACACATGCCTCGTCGTAACGCCCTTCGTGGGTCGCCACCAGGGTTCGCGCCTCCAGCGCTGACACGATCAAGCGTGGAACTCGCAACGATTCGCCGATGGCCAGCGCCCGCTCTGCGACAGCCCCGCGGCCCGCGGGATCCGAGAGCGCCTGGGCCACGAGCGCGAAACCACGTGCCTCTGACCCGGCCGATGACAACTCGACGGCGCTGGCCAGCCATCGGTCGGCTGCCGCGCGCTCCGGTTTCCTCCACATGTATGGTCGGCCGAGAGCGTAGTACGCAAGCTGCGCATGGATCTCTGCCGCGGTCTGTCGATCGGGCCGAAGATCGAGCGCCTGGAGCATGGCGTCGCGGAATCCCTCGACGTCGTATCTGAGGATAAGCACGAGACCCCTGGCCCGGAGGAGTTCGATCCGGACCGGAGCGCCGACGTCGAGTGCGCTGGCCCGGTCAATGAGCGCGATGGCCGCGTCGATCTCGTACCGGCCGGCTGCCAGCTCGGCGGCACGGCGCAACCAGCGAATGGCCCTTCTGAGCAACTCCGCATACCGGGCGGGCTCGTCGCCCCACGCGAGGTCCGCCGCGTCGGTACGGACGGCCTCGGCGTACTGATGGGCCAGCGTCGCGGCATCCTCATCACGTCCGGCGTTGAGCTGCTCGAGCCACTCGGCGTATCGAGCGTGGAGCTGCGCCCGCCTGCGCAGGGTGAGCGATGCGTACGCGACGTCCCGCACGAGTGCGTGCTTGAAGGACAGCTCGGGCTCGTCGGCAGAACGGCGGATGAGGTCTCGCGTTTCGAGGAGTTGGATGGCGGCCGTCGACTCGCCGGGGAGGTAGCGGACGGCAGCTGGCAGGAAGGAGCGTCCGATGACCGCCACCGCTTGCAGGATCGTCTTTGCCGCAGGTGGCAGCCGGTCGATCCGCGCCGCCAGCACTCCGAGGACAGTGTCCGGGATGCCGGCGCCCGGCATCCGCTCCGGGTGGACGCCTCCATCCTCGGCCAAGGCACCGCCCTCGATGAGCACCCGCACGACCTCCTCGATAAAGAGAGGGTTACCCTGAGCCTGCGCGACGAGCTCACGCACGGCAGAGCCACGCTCACCGCCGACCACCACATCGTCGAGCAATCGACCGACGTCGGCGGGCGACAGGGGCGCGAGCGGCACGAGCACGCCTGCGATTACGCCCGGATCCCAGCCGCCACCGGCTTCGAGGAACTCCGGCCGCGTCGTCGCCACCAACAGGATCGGACCTCGAGCGTCACGAATTGTTCGCTCGAGGAGGTCAATGAGCGGACGCTCCGACCAATGAAGATCCTCGATGATGAGGACCAGCGGGCCGGTGGTGGCGATCTGCGATACGAGGTCGACCCATGCATCCTGGAGCCTCTGCCGCACCTCGAGCGGATCGATGGCACCCGTTACCTCGAGGCCAAATGCCACAGCCAGGATCTCGTAATTGCCGAGCCTGGCACGTATCTGGTCGGGGTTGGCACCGTCAGCCAGCTCGAATCGCTCACTGAGGATGTCGGCGATCGGCCGATATGCGCCAGCTTGACCGAACGGAGGACAGCGCCCCGCGAGCCGCGTGGCGTGCGGCGACGTGCGGCTGAGCCATCGCTCCAGCTCGCGCACCAGGCGTGACTTGCCGACGCCCGCCTCGCCGGCCAGGATGATCAGTTCCGGCTCCCTACGCGTGACAGTTCGCCGATGCGCTGCCTGCAACGCCGCGAGCTCGTCGCGGCGCCCAACAAAGCTGTGCGGCATCCCGGTGCCGCCGCGTGGCCGAGTCAGCGTCTGTGCCCGGATGAGTCGCCTGCACTCGATCCCGCTCGCCTTGCCCTTGCCGGGCACCAGGTCAAGGGGTCCGAATGTAAACGCTCCGCCGGCGAGGTCGACCGTCCGTCGGCCGACGAGGATGGTTCCCGTCGGTGCCGCCTGCTCAAGCCGCGCCGCCACGTTCACGGTGTCGCCGCTCACGAATGAACTGCCATGGCGGGCGCGACCGACGATCACCTCGCCGCTGTTCACGCCGATGCGCAACGACAAACCGCCGGCAGACGGCGCATCCATCCGTCGCATCATCCAGAGAGCAGCATGCAGTGCCCGCTCCGCGTGATCCTCCCGGGCAACCGGGGCGCCAAAGGCGGCCACCACGGCGTCCCCGATGAACTTCTCGACGGTGCCCCCGGCACGGCCGATCTCCTCGGACGCCGCGTCATAGAACCGCTCGAGGCGCGCGCGGGTTCGCTCGGGATCCTCCTCATCGGCCAGCGCAGTCGAGCCAACGAGGTCGGCGAAGAGGACGGTCGCCAGCTTGCGCTCACCGCGGTCATCGTCCATCGGTCCACCATGCGCCCGGCCGTGGTGTCGGTCAACGATCGCCACGCAGCGGTGGGACGCATCTCGGTTAACGACGGAGGGCTGCCACCGTCGAACGAACCCGCGCATCCTCGCTCAGCGCCTCGATCGGATTCGGCAGCGCCAGCGACCAGTTGTCGCGGTGCGGCGGGACGGTGCCGGGCATGTTGGGCCGTTCTGTGACCTGCAGCGCATCTTCCAGGGTGGCGGCGATGAGCATGGGTGGCGCGGCCGCGAGGCGCCGATGCACGCGCTCGACGACCTCGGCAAGGGGCGCATGCGCTCCCGCGCCGGCCGCCCGCGTCAGCCGCGAGCGCAGCAGGGCGAGGCCGGCGGGATGCGGCGTCAGGCCCGACGCCGACTGGTCGTGGAGGTCAGCACCGCTCCCGATGCCGGCCATGTTCGGCAGGTCGTGGGTGGTCACTCCGGCGAACGATTGGCGCGGCCAGGTCCCGGGCTGGACGCGCTCGAACAGCGCCAGCCGGGTCGAGAGCACGCGGCGGCGGCGGAGCTCGTCGCGGACGCCGGCCGGCACCGTGC
>JBPCKH010000248.1:0-4017 GCA_051004475.1 Candidatus Limnocylindria bacterium
CGCCCTGGCCGGAGAGACCGGCGACCTGGAAGATGACGTCGGCGTCCTGGCCGATCATCTGCTCCGCCAGCGACGCGCCGGTGGTCGGGTCGTTGAAGGCGACCGTGATGTCCTCGGACACGTAGGAGACGAGCACCTCGATGTCCGGGTTGACCAGCTTTGCGCCGTTCTCATAGCCGGCGATGTATGCCACGACGGGAGGGATGGACTCGATCCCGCCGATGGCGCCGATGACGCCGGTCTCGGAGATCGTGGCCGCCACGATGCCGGCCAGGTAACCGGCCTGCTGCTCCGCGAAGATGAGGCCCTGGTAGTTGGGCAGCAGCGCGGCGGCATCGCCGGCACAGGCGAAGGTCGGATCCGGATCGCCGGCATCATCGACGCAGACGGCCTGGTCGAGGCCGATGAACTGGACCTCCGGGTTCGCCTTGGCGGCGATTGCGGTGTCGTTGCCGAGCGCGAATCCGTAGGTGACGATCATGTCGTAGCCCTGGGCGATGAACGTCTGCATGTTGGGCTGATAGTCGGCTGGATCCTCGGTCACGAGGACTTCGGCGGAGCCGCCGACGGCAGTGGCGCCGGCGATCGTGCCGCACCATCCGCCCTCGTTGAAGGACTTGTCCTCGAGCTGGCCAACGTCGGTGACGCCGCCGATGAGGAACGCGTCGCCGCTGTCCTTCTCGCCACAGGCCGCGAGTCCGGTAACCGGCTCTTCGCTTGCCTCGGCGCTCTCGCTCGGCGCCTCTGACTCCGCAGCGCTCTCGCTGGCGCTGGGTGCATCGGACTCGGCCGTGTTGGCCGATGGGCTTTCTCCGCCGCCACTGCAGGCCGCGAGAATCAGCATCAGGATGGCCAACGCGGCCATCATCGAGCTGGGGTGCTTCCGCATGAAATCTCCTCCACACCATATTCGGTGCGCTCTGCCGCGAAGTGTCGCGGCGCCTCCGGATGCGCTGGGGCCTTGGCGCCTGGCGCAGAATCTGCGGCATCATACTTCCTTGCCGATTGCCTACTCAAGACCCGACCGCAGCTCCCACCCGTATCATCCGGCGACATGACGCGTCTTCCCGACCGCATCCGCCTCGTGATCTTCGATCTCGACGGCGTCATCTACCGCGGCCTCGAGCCGATCCCGAGGGCGGGTGACCTCGTGGCGACGCTCCACCGCTTTGGCACCTTAGTGCGCTTTGCAACGAACAATTCGATGGTCGCTCGACCCGGCTACGTGGAGCGGCTGGCGGGGATGGGGATCCCGACCACGGTGGACGAGATCGTGACCTCGACCTCGGCGACCGTCGAGCACCTCCGCCGCCACGCCCCGGAGGTACGCTCGATCCTGGCGATCGGCGCAGAGGGCATGGAGACCGAGCTGCGAACTGCCGGGCTCGATGTCGTCATGGCCGGCGCCGATGCCATGCGCGAGCACGATGGCGGACGCCTCGGACGCGACTTCGATGCCGTGGTCGTCGGCCTCGACCCGCATGTCGACTATCGCCGCATGGCGGTCGCGATGCGTGCAGTCGCCGATGGCGCGCGGTTGATCGCCACGAACGCCGATGCCCGCTATCCGACCGCGGTCGGCTTCCTGCCGGGTGCGGGCTCGATCCTCGCGGCGCTCGTCACAGCCACCGGGGTGACGCCCGAGGTGATTGGCAAGCCGTCGCCGGCCATGTTCAACGCGATCCTCGAGGCAAGCGGTGTGCCCGCGGCGGAGACCGTCGTCATCGGCGACAACCCTGACGCCGACATCGTCGGTGCGCATCGTGCCGGCTGCAGTGCGATCCTGGTGCTGACCGGCGTCGCAGATGCTGCGTCAGCCGCAACGCTCGATGGTGAGCGGCGCCCCGAAGCGATCGCGGCGGACCCTGCGGCGGTGCTCGCATTGCTCGAGTCACGCGTCAGCTGATGGCACTCCCGGCGAGCCAGGCACTCCACGCCCGCACGGCGGCCGCCCGCATGGGAGCCATGATGGTCGGTGGCGCGAAGGCGCGGGCAAAGCCATTGAGGGCGATGCTCGCGAGCTCCTCATCGGTCAATCCCACGGCAGAGGCGGTCCGCGCCATCTCCGCGCTGAGAGAGATGCCGGTGACGGTGCGCTCGTCGGTCGAGATGGTGACGCTGACACCGGCGCGGTGGAGCGCCGCGATCGGATGGCTCGACAGATCCGGGATCACCCTGGCCTGGACGTTCGAGGTGGGACACAGGTCGAGGGTTATGTCACGCGCGCGAAGGAGCTGGACGAGCGTCGCGTCCTCGACGACGGTGACCCCATGCCCAATGCGCCGGACACCGAACTCGAGCACCTCGCGCACGCGCTGTGCACCCGCGATCTCCCCGGCGTGGGCCGTCAGCGCAAGGCCGCCGTCTCGGGCAGCATTGAAGGCCGCGGCGTGCGGCGGTGCGGGCCATGCCAGCTCGGGACCCGCGAGATCGAAGCCGATGATCGGCGGTCCGAAGTCCGCGGCACTGCGCGCGAGCTGCACATTCGCGGCGGGCGGATCGGAGCGCATGGCAGTCACGATGAGCCCGATGAGCGGCATATCGGCGCCGTGGGCCGATGCCGCGCGCGCGATTCCGGAGGCCACCGCCTCCAGTACGGCGTTGACCGAGAGCCCACCTTCCAGGTGGAGTCGTGGGGCCCAGCGAACCTCCGCGTATCGAACCCCATCCTGCGTCATGTCCTCGATGAGCTCGGAGGTGACGCGCGAGAGCGCCTCCTCGGTCTGGAGCAGGGCGATCGGCAGGTCGAAAAATTCCAGCAGTTGCGCCTGGCTGCCGCAGTGCGCCGGCCCCACCATCCTCCGGCGCGCCGAATCTAGATCCAGCGGCATGGCGATCGCATTGGCCAGCTCCACCGCCGTCTCGGGGCGCATCGAGCCATCCAGGTGCTGGTGGAGCTCCGCCTTGGGGAGGGAGTGCAACTCGTCGGCAGAGGGCATTCACCCATGATAAGCATGCCGGCGGCCGCTTCGGCCGGCCTTGCAGTCTTCGGCCTGGCGCTCCTGTTTGCCCCACGAGCAGCCGACCCGGCAATCGGCGTGGCGGCCGAGGCGCTGATCCGTGAACGCGCCGCGGTCGCGGTCGCCGCGCTCGACGAGCTGCGGGCTGCGGTCGAGCCGGCGCTGGACGCGGCGCGAATCGGCGCCGCCGGCGTCCTCAGCGGAGACGATCTGCCCAGCCCTCGCCTGGCGGCCGCAGCCGCGCTGATCGTCGAGGCCGAGGAGGCCGTGGTTCCGGCGCGCTCGGCCGTGGCGGCCCTGGCGGCTGCGCAGGGCGCGTGGCGTCCGGACGCGCAACGGCCACCGCAGCCGATCGCCGCCGGGGACCTCACCTCGATCGGCACGCAGCTGACTGCGGCAGGGGAGGCGGCCGACGCGTTCGCCGACATGCGGGCGCGCGGGACGGGCCTGCCCGGGGTCCTGGACGAGGTGTTTCGCGCCCTCGACCGCGGTGACCGCGAGCGTGCCACCGATCTGACGGCGCAGGCCAGGGCGGACCACGACACAATCGTCGCATGGGAGACCGATCTGGTGACGCTGCCGGTGTGGATCGAGACGACGGGTGGCATGATCACCGCCGTCGAGCGGATCCTGGAGGCGACTCGCACGGGTGACGACGGCGCGGCGACCGAGGCCGCGGAGTCCTTCGTGGCGCTGTCGGAAGATGCCGCGACTGCTGATCGCGCCCTGCGCATCGCGTTGAGTGAGGGGGGATCGGCACTGACGGCCGCGCCGCTCGAGCGGTTGGCGGCAGGTCTCGGCGGCATCGAGGCCTCACGCGCCGCCGCTGCGGCTCTCCTCATGGAGTCGAGTCGATGACGGAGCCCTCGACGACGGATCCGATGCTGGGACGCACCCTGGTCGATCGGTATCGGCTCGATGCTCACATCGCCCGCGGCGGGATGGCGCGTGTCTATCGTGCCCGTGATACTCGGCTGGAGCGCGACGTCGCGGTCAAGATCCTCTCAGAGCCGTACGCCGGCGATCCCGCCTTCACCGAGCGCTTCCTGGGCGAGGC
>JBPCKH010000249.1:0-6011 GCA_051004475.1 Candidatus Limnocylindria bacterium
GTAGAGGGCCCGGACCAGTCCCTCGATTCTCAGAATCGCACGCCCGTCAGAATCGCGTTCATAGTGTCCGCGGAGTCCCGCTCCAGGACCGGGATAACGTGCAAGTAAGTGTTCATGGTGAGTGCGATGGTGGAATGCCCGAGCATCTTCATCACGACGCGCGGATGGGGCCCTGAGCGAGCAGCAGGCTAGCGGCGGTATGCCGCAGCGAATGGAAGCGGATACGGGGCAGGCCGGCGGCATCGGTCGCGTCGAGGAAGTCACGGTAGACGGCCGTCCCGTACAGCGGGCTACCGCTCGGCGTGGTGAACAGGTGCGTACCGACCATCGTGCTGTCCTGAGCCGTCCTGAGCGCCCGCAGGGTGAGCTCGGGGAGCGGGATGGTGCGCCGGCTGCGGGTTGTCTTTGTTTCGACCAGCTCCAGCCGTCGGTTGACGCGCTGCAACGCGTGCCAGACGGTCAGCGTGCCAGTTGCCAGGTCGATATCGGACCATCGCAGCCCGAGTAGCTCGCCTTGCTGTAGTCCGGTCACGACGGCGATGCTGAACACGGCCTCCAGCCGATGCCCGCGCACCGATTCGAGGAAGGTGAGAACCTGATCGGCATCCCATGAGTCGACCTCCCGATGCTTGACGCGCGGGGGAGCGGCCAGAGCGGCCGGGTTTCGGATCAGCCCATGTGCCACGGCGCGCGCGAGGGCCACGGTCATGGACCCGGTGTGTGCCGACGTGATCGGCAATCCAACCGCTGCCCGTGACGGCGCGTGTCCGGCATGCCGCGGATCGGATCGGGCCTCCATCGGGTAGCCTGTGGGGCAGTCGCGCCGGAGTGGCGGAATGGCAGACGCAGCCGGCTTAAACCCGGCAGCCGAAAGGCATGGGGGTTCGAGTCCCTCCTCCGGCACCACCGCACCCGCTGCTCGCCGAGCATTCCGGGTCAGATATGCCGCAGAACCACGTACCAGCGCAGATCGCGACTGGTCAGGCTTCGTCGGGAGGTGGACGCAGGGCGTCCTCGCCGGGCGGATCCTCGCCGGGTTGAGTGACGCGGGGATCGGAATAGTCGGAGGGATCGGGGTCTTCGGCACCGCCGCCCATCTCCGGATGCTTGTCGTCGGGGCCCTTGCCGGCGCGTCGTTCGAGGTCGTCGTCAGTCATGCAGCAGAGGCATCGCAGGCAGCGTGCCTCATCGGCGGCTGAAGATGCTTCGGCGGCCCGGTTTCTTGCTGGGCGCGGCCTGCTGCTGCTCGATACCGATGACGGCCTGCGCGACCTTGCGGAGCGCAATGGTGGCGGGGGATGCCGGCCGGCCGATGACCAGGGGCACGCCCTCGTTCACCGATCGGATCATCTCGACCTCGGTGTATGGAATCTCCGCGGCAGGCTTCGTGCGCAGCAGGTTCTCGACATCGCGGGTCTTCAGCAGCTCCTTGGGGAAGACGTGATTGACCACGATCGCGGCGCGGGCCTGGAGCGGGGTGGTCTCGGCGAGAAAGGTCATCAGCATGCTCATCGCGCGCAGAGCGGCGATCTCCGGGAATAGGACGAACACGTGCGCATCGGCCTGCTCGAGAATCCAGACGGCGCGCGGATCGAGGCGGCTGCCGAGGTCGACGATGATGTGGTCGAACGACGGGCGCATCACCTCGAAGATGCGCTGAAGGTGCTCAAGCGTGACGCGGAAGTCGGCCTCGGGTCGGGTCGGCGCGGCGAGCACGACGAGACCGGACGAATGGGTCGTCAGATACATGCGGGCAAGCTCGGCATCGGCGAGTGCGGGTTCGTCGCTTGCCAGGCCGCCGATGTCGTAGCGCGGCGTGAGGTTCAGATGCGTGGCGACCTGTCCGAACTGGAGATCGAGGTCGACGAGCAGGACGCGCGAGGGCGGGAACCCGCTCTCAGCGGCTCGGGCCGCAGCCGGCAGAGGACTTCCGCCGCCGGCGAGCAGGACAGCCGTGTTGACGGCGAGGGTGGTCGTTCCCACCCCACCTTTGGGGCTGAAGAACGCCACGATTTCAGCGCTGCCGGAGTGCGAACTGCTGTCCATCTGGATCTTGCCGGCTCGGATGAGCTGCGCCATGACGCGCCCATCGAGCTCACTGTGCGCGAAGCCGCCGACGATCACGTCGTCAGCCCCCGCCTCCAGGAAGGCGATGCGTGCCTCGACATCATTCGCCGGCGCGACGACCAGGATCGGAACGACTCCGGCACTGCCAGCCGTTCGCAGCGAGGCGATCGCCCCGGAGGCGGCAAGCCCCTCCGCCACGATCAGGTCAAAGTTCCGCGCGCGCATGGCGGCCACAGCATCGGCTGGTGATCCGACCGAGGCGGTGACATAGCCGGCGTCGCCGAGAGAGGCCTCGAGTTCACCGCGCAGGGTCGCTTCACGCGCGCAGATCAGGATGGGATTGGACGGCATAACGTTCCGCAGCGAGTTGAATGGATGCCCGAGTATACGGTCATGGGCCTCGTCGCCCCGGATCCATTCTCCTCCGCTATACTCGGCAGGCGCCTTCAGATCAGGGGGCGCGGTTCATGTTGATTACCTGAGCCCCTTTCTGCCGCGTCTCCGGCGCCCGCCGACGACGTCGCAATCCCAGAGAGAGGAGCGAGACGCCAATGCGCCGCTACGAACTCATGTTGCTGCTCCGCCCTGACCGGGAGGACGACAAGCTCCAGGCCACGGTCGAGAGGGTCACACGTGCCATCGTCAATGCCGGTGGCAGCCTCAGCAAGGTCTCGCCATGGGGCAAGCGCCGCTTGGCCTATGACATCAAGCGTCACCGCGACGCAAGCTACTTCCTCATCCACTTTGATATCGAGCCGGCACAGGTGCGCGAGATTGAGCGCGGGATGCTCATCAGCGAAGAGATCCTGCGACACCTCGTCACCGTGCTCGAAGATCGTGGTGCAGCTGACGAACTGACGCCGGCAGTCGCCGCCCGTTCGATGAGTGAAGACGGGAGCGAGGGAGACCTCACAATCGGTCCGGATGGGGCCGTTGCGAGCAGGCCCGCTGCCACGGCCGTGGCGGAGACGCCGGAGGAAGACCCCGCCGAGCCGGATGAATCGAACGGCGGCGGCACGAGCAACGACACGTCCGATGACGCTTCCGAGGACCAGGTTGAGCTCGAAGCCGCTGCCACGCCAACGGACGAGGAGCGCACGGGGGCCTGAGCGCCCCGGCCATAGAAGGAGCCGCCATGACACTCAATAAGATCATGATCATCGGCAATCTCGGCGCCGATCCCGAGCTGCGCTACACCCCCGGCGGGAAGGCCGTGACCGAGTTGTGTGTCGCGGTCAATGACAATCGAAAAGGGCCGGACGGTGAGTGGATCGAAGAGACGCTGTGGTTCCGCGTGAGCGTGTGGGAGCAAGCGGCCGAGCGCCTTGCCGAGCAGCTCCGAAAAGGGAACAAGATCTACGCGGAAGGGCAGCTTCGCGCACGCGAGTACGAGGCTCGCGACGGCCAGAAGCGCACCTCGCTCGAGCTTGCGTTCGCCCGGGTCGTCAACCTCGAGCGGCGTCCGCGCGACGAGGACGGCGGACCAGGTGGCGGATCTGGCAGCGGTGGCGCCTACGACGACGGGCCACCACAGATGAAGTCTCGCAGTCCGGACCAGCCCCAGCGTTCTACCGCGCCTGGCGCGGAGATGGACGTCGACGACATTCCCTTCTAGTCATTCACCCGAGATCCACGAGGACCGATAGACCATGGCCAGTCCACGATCCCGCCGCGAGTCGGCGGATTACTACCGCGACCGCCGTCGTCGCAAGGTATGTAACTTCTGCGTCGACAAGGCGGAGAGCATCGACTACAAGGAGGTCAACCGCCTCCGCCGGTACCTGAGCGAGCGCGCGAAGATCGAGCCGCGACGAAAGACCGGCACGTGCGCACGTCACCAGCGAATGCTGACGACAGCGCTGAAACGAGCTCGACACGTCGCACTGCTGCCCTACGCACCACAGCACATGCGCCCGTAAGTCGATCGCCGACGGGCTTCGAATTGACGCTCGCCGTGCGGTCAGCAACAGTAGCCAGGCCCGAGGGGGAGTACCCCTGAACAGGTGCCATCGTCGATCCGGCACGGCGAACGCCCTGCTTGGTGGCACCGACCGATCCACGCGCTGGTCGGGAGAGACCTTCGGCCGACTTGTTTGATCTGGCCAGAGAAAGGCAATTCCACCTCGTGGACATCGTTCTGCTCATCGGCTCGCTCGCGATTATCCTCATCGCGGCCGAGCTCTTCACCAACGGCATCGAGTGGGTCGGCCACAAGCTCAAACTGGCCGAAGGAGCGGTCGGCAGCGTGCTGGCTGCAGTGGCCACGGCGATGCCGGAGACGCTCATCCCGGTCATCGCCATCCTGGGTCCGGTGATCGTCGGCGGGGCCGCGTCAGAGGGTTCGCAGGCCGTTGGCGTCGGTGCCATCCTCGGTGCACCGTTCATGCTCTCAACGCTGGCGATGTTCGTCACGGGCATCGCCATTGTGATCTTCGCCCGGCGCGGCCGGCGGGGCACTGACATGCGGGTCAATACCAAGATCCTCGGTCGAGACATCGGCTTCTTCGTGCTCGGCTATGGCATCGCCATCGGCACCGCGTTCCTGCCACCGGAGCTGAGCTGGCTGAAGTGGGTCGCGGCAGGCTTCCTGTTCCTGCTGTACGCGGTCTATGTGCGCCTGCATTTCACCGACACGGCCGAGGAAAGCGATCCCGAGGCGCTCAACCGTCTGCATCTGACGCGAATCCCGGCCCTCGACACGCCGCGGATGCTCGAGATCGACATGCTCCCCGGAGCACACTCGGTGACCGGTGGCGAACCACGCATGGCGATCGTCGTCGGGCAGGTGGTGCTGGCGCTCGGGTTGATCATCGTCGGCGCGCAGGTCTTCGTCGGCGCCGTCGAGCACCTTTCGGAGGTCATCGGCCTGGACCCGACCATCCTGGCGTTGATCATTGCGCCGATCGCGACCGAGCTGCCCGAGAAATTTAACAGCGTGCTCTGGGTCCGAAACGGCAAGGACACCCTGGCGATGGGAAACATCACCGGCGCCATGGTCTTCCAGAGCTGCCTGCCGACCGTCCTCGGCCTGTTGTTCACGAGTTGGACCTTCGCGCCCGGCAGCGCGATCTATTTCGCGTCGGCCGGCGTTGCTTTCCTCGCGACCGTCCTCATCTTCGGCGGCATGATCCTGCGCGGTCGGCTCACCGCCTGGGCGTTGCTCATCGGTGGCCCGCTCTACCTCTTCTACATCTACCTGGCGCTCTTCACCGATCTCGGGGCCTCCGCGTCGCCGGTCCACTGATCGCGGCGCGTCTGCCGGCCTGCGGCGTGCCCCGGAGTGGCACGGGTATACTTTCCGCGCCGATGCGTCGGCGTCGCAGGTGCGCGTCTGAGCAGAGGAGGCAGGCTTGTTGGAGCAGGAAAACCGAACGCAGACCACGACGGTGGAGACGACCACCGAGCTGTGGGCGTTCTTTCGCGGCGACTTCGTTCTGTTGCGCGACGCGAATATCAACGTGATGACGCATGGCTTCAACTACGGAACGGCCGTGTTCGAGGGGATCCGCGCCTACTGGAATGCCGATGAGGAGCAGCTCTTCGCGCTCGAGCTCGTGCCTCACTACCGACGCATCCAGGAATCGGCGCGTCTCCTCATGATGGAGGTCCCCCAGTCACCCGAGGAGCTCGCGGAGATCACGCTCGACCTCCTGCGCCGCAATGGGCTGCGGGAGGACGTCTACCTGCGACCGATCATCTACAAGAGCTCGGAGACGATCGGCGTGCGCCTCCACAACCTCGACGCCGACATCACCATCTTCGGCGTCCCCTTCGGGCAGTACATCGACACCGAGGGAGGGATCCGTGCCCAGGTCAGCAGTTGGAGACGAGTCGATGACAACGCCATCCCCGCGCGCGGCAAGATCACCGGCGCGTACGTGAACGGCGCGCTCGCCAAGAGCGAGGCGCAGCTGAACGGTTTCGACGAGGCCATCGTGCTGACC
>JBPCKH010000250.1:0-6311 GCA_051004475.1 Candidatus Limnocylindria bacterium
ACGAACATCCCTTCTACGTCGAGTGGCGCGCCGGCAGCCTGCCGATCGAGCGCCTCGCCGAATACGCCGATGAATGGGCCCCGTTCATCTCGGTCGTTGACCAGGGTTGGAACCGGCTTGGATATGCCGACTATGCCGCCGAGGAACGCGAGCACGACGCGCTCTGGTCACGCTTCCGCGCTGCGCTCGGTGCGAATGGCGAAATGACCCGACCGCACTCGAAGACGTTGCTGGCGGTGGGCGAGCAGGCGTTTGCATCGGTCCCGGAGTCGCTTGGCGCGCTCTACAGCTTCGAGGTTCAGCAGCCCGTCACAGCGTCGTCCAAGCTGGCCGGCCTGCGGGAGCATTACGCCGCCACCGTCGATGCCGATGCCCAGCAGTATTTCGTCGAGCACGCGGTCGAAACCGATGAGCCAGCCATGCTGGCGTCGCTGATCGATGGCCTGTCAGAGGGCGACTTCGCGCGGGTGAAGACGTCCTGCGCCATCTTCAGCGCTGCCGCCTGGGGTGCGCTCGACGGGGTCTACTACAGGGACTGACGTCGGCGGGCAGGGCGGTTTTCGCCCCACGGGCGTATCGGCCAACACGTGGCTGATTTCCCGTGGGGTGATTGCTCCAGCCACGCTGACGGCTTTTTGCTTGGCTAAGGCTCCCGTGTTGCGCAACATCGGCTATTGATTCGCCGATACGCCCGTCCTACGCACAAGCGTGCAGCCAGGATCTCAGCCGGGGAGCTTGGCGGCGAGGATGTCGATCGAGGTGATCTCGGGTGGCTCGGCGAGCAGCGCTTCGGCGTTGGACATCAGCGCAGCCGCGATGGGTCCGTTCAGGTGCGCCTGCCGTCCGGAGTCGTCCGGAAAGACGTCGAAGATGCCGAACGTGCTCGGGCCGAGTTGCGTCGCGAACCAGGCGGTCGTGTCCGGTTCGTCCTGGGCCAGCGGCAGGGCGCCTGCGAGGAAGTCGGCGACCTCCTGTTCCTTGCCGGGCTTGGCCTCGAGGCGTGCCAGGAGTCCTACGGTGATCATGAGATGTGCTCCTCTCGTTGCGTTCACTGAACATGGTGAGTCGGTGTGAATACGCACCGACGGCGTGCGCGCGTCACTGGGTACCGTTGCTGAACTCTACCGACCATCGCCAGCCGGAGCCGTCGTCGGCATTCCACCAGGCGGTCAGGACCCCGGCCTCGCCCCCGGGCAGGATGACGATCGCGCCGAGGTCCGTATCGGCCGGCCAGCGGTCCTCTCGCTGGATCTCGTCGCCGAGGATGGTGAAGCGGGTCATCGGCAGGTAGTCGCCATCGCGGGTCAGCGGCTCGCCGCGCGCGATGACACGATCGTCTCCCTCGCGTACCGTGAGCGCCACGTTGCGAGGCACCGCGTGAACCCACGCGACATCGGTCGCGGCGATGCGGGCACGCGCGTGCGGGAGTCCCGTGGCGGCCGCGCCGGGGTACCAGATCTCCCAGGTATGCAGATCACTCATCGCCTGTGGTTCTCCTTCGTACGTCGTTCAACGAATGGTAGGGCGCCGCCCATCCGCGAGCTCGACAAATGCATCCAGCGAGCTCGGATCGGCGAGCGAGCTGCGGGAGGCGGCGACGTCCGGTGGCGTGCCCGTGAGGATGCGCTTGACCGGCACCTCGAGCTTCTTGCCTGACAGCGTGCGGGGGATGCCCGGTACCGCGATGATCTGGTCCGGGGCGTGACGCGGCGACAGCGTGGTGCGCAGCTCAGTCACGATTCGTGCGCGCAGCTCGTCGTCGAGGGCCGCGTGGCCCGAATCGAGCGCGACGAAGAGGAGCATCTGATCCTGCCCGTCGTCCAGGTGGACCACCAGCGAATCGGCGATCTCGGGGAGGGATTCGACCACGGCGTAGAACTCGGCGGTCCCGATCCGCACGCCGCCGCGGTTGAGGGTGGCGTCCGACCGCCCGCTGATCACGCAGGACCCGTGCTCGGTGAAGGTGATCCAGTCGCCGTGCCGCCAGGCGCCGGGGAAGTCGTCGAAGTATGCCGCCCGGTAGCGCTCGCCGAATCGGTCGTTCCAGAAGGCGATCGGCATCGAGGGCATGGGCGCCGTGATCACCAGCTCACCCTGCTCGCCGACGAGCGTCTTGCCCGACGGGGAGAACGCCTCGACCGCGCAGCCGAGGTGGCGGCACGACAGCTCGCCCGCCCACACCGGCACAAGCGGGGAGGCACCGACGAATGCGGTGCACACGTCCGTCCCGCCGGACACGCTCTGGAGCTGCGCGGACGACGAGATAGCATCATGGACATAGCGAAAACCCTCGGCGGGCAGGGGCGCACCGGTAGATCCGATTCCACGAACTCGGGAGAGATCGAACAGGTCGCCAGGTCGCAGCTCGGCCTTGCGGCATGCCATCAGGTAGGGCGCCGACGTCCCGAAGTAGGTAATGCATTCCTCCTCGGCCAGCTTCCACAGCGCCGAAAGGTCGGGGTGCGCCGGCGAGCCGTCGTACAGCACGATCGTCGCGTCCACCGCCAAGCCCGAAACCAGGTAGTTCCACATCATCCAGCCCGTGGTGCTGAACCAGAAGAACCGATCCGCCGCGCCGAGATCGTGGTGCAGGGCGTGGATCTTGAGGTGCTCGAGCAGGATCCCGCCATGGCCGTGGACGATCGCCTTCGGCAGGCCGGTGGTTCCGGACGAATAAAGCACGAAGAGCGGGTGGTCGAAGGAAACAGACTCGAACGCGAGCTCGGCCGGCTCGGCGATCAGCTCCGCCCAGGTCATGGCGTCAGGGATGGTTGAGGCATCTGCGTGCAGGTAGGGCAGGAGGACCGTCGCTGACAGGGTGGGCAGGGCCGCACGGATGGTCGCCACTTCATCGGTCCGGTCGATCTCTCGCTCGCCATACCGGTACCCGTCGATGGTCAGCAGCACCTTCGGCTCGATCTGGCTGAACCGATCGACCACGCTGCGGGTGCCGAACTCCGGCGCGCAGCTCGACCAGACTGCGCCGAGCGAGGCCGTTGCGAGGAGCGCCACCACGGCTTCCGGGACGTTGGGCAGATACGCCGCCACCCGGTCGCCCCGCCCCACGCCGAGTCGGTCGAGGCCGGCCCGGGCACGGGCGACCGCGTCCCGTAGCTCATCGGCCGTCAGCGTCACGCGATCGCGCGTCTGCGACCGGGCGATGATCACCGTCGCGTCTCCGTCTCGCCGCGCCAGGCGCAGGCAGTGCTCGGCCCAGTTCAGCCGCGCGTCGGGAAACCAGCGAGCGCCCGGCATGCGAGCATCGGCCAATGCGGGTCCCGGATCGGTCTCCGAGCGAACGTCGAAGTGCTCCCAGACCGATGACCAGAACGCATCCAGGTTATCGGTGGACCAGCGGTGGAGCTGGTCGTAGTCGTCGAAGGCAAGGCCGCGCTCGCGCTCCAGCCACGACAGGTAGGCGCCGATGCGGGTCCGCTCGCGCACGTCGCTCGGCGGCCTCCAGAGGACGGTCGGTACGGCCATGTGCGGATCATGCCAGAGCGAGCGGTATGCTCATGCCACCGATGCCCCTGCCCGCCCTCTTCCTGGTACTTCTCCTCGCTGCGCCGATGCCGAACGTGAGTGCCGGGCCGGAGATGCCCCTTCCCATCGCCGCGGTGCCGGACGAGCCGGGGGTGACCATCCTTCCGGATGCCGCGATCCTCCAGACGGTGGTCGCCGATCTGGACGCCGATGGAGAGCGGGAGGTGGTCCGCCTGGTGCGTGGCGATGGCGATGCGGTCCTTGCCGAGATCTGGGGGTTGGACGCTGGCCGCTGGGATCTGCGGGGTGCGCCGGTCGAGGTGGTCCCGCCGTCGCGGATCGGCACCCGCATCGACCCGGTCTACCAGTCGACGCCGGTTCGGCTCCTGGTTCGCACGGTG
This sequence comes from Candidatus Limnocylindria bacterium, assembly GCA_051004475.1. Taxonomy (GTDB): domain Bacteria; phylum Chloroflexota; class Limnocylindria; order QHBO01; family QHBO01; genus JACDBZ01. The sequence continues at coordinate 3,885 of JBPCKH010000250.1, forward strand.
GATGGCGCTGATCGCGTCACGGTGGCCAGCCAGCCGCATTTTGAGGAGATCGACGTCGGTCCGGCGTGCTGCCTCGTCCTCCACGATCTTGCCATCGAGGATGGCGCAACGGTTCGCCGCTCGGTGAGCACGCCGAACGACGTTGCTGACGCAGTGATCGTGATCGACTTCGACGGTGATGGGACCGATGAGCTGCTCTCGACCCAATCGCTGCCACCCGCCGGAGACATCAGCTATCCGATCGAGGCGCGCGTCCACCGCTGGACGGGAGACGGATTCGACGAGCCGACGGAGACGCAACTGCCCGTCGGATCCGGCGATTCGCCATTCCTCCTTGGCGACAGCGACGGCCTGCCGGGTGAGGAGGCGGGGATCATCTCGACCATCGGTCCGCAGGGACTATTCCGGATCCGGACGGTGGATGGAGACCAGCTCGAGCTCGACACGGCCGGCTTCACGGTCGAGGGTGCCGTCGCGGTTCCGTTGGGTGACGCCCGCGGTGTGGCGGTGGTCGGTCCGGTCATCGGGCTCATGGTGGCAGCATGGCCCGCCGGCGCGCCGGTCTCCGCACCCTTCGCCGAGTCGTCCGTCACCGATGGACGAATCGTGGGCAGCGCGTTGGTGGACGATCAGGCCAGACTCGTGGTGCATCAACCGGCCAGCGATGCGATCCTCCTGCTCGGTCTACCAGACCTCCGGCCGCACGGGGTTTCGATCACCCGCAGCCCCGCGGCGGCCAACTTCGGGAACCTGCCATTGGCGTCATTCAGCGGTCCGCTTCCCGGAGGCGGCATCGACGGCGAACATACGATCATCCACGCTGGCCGCCTGATCCCGTCGCCGATCGATGCAGACCGCTCCGGCACGTCGGTGGTGGCCACGCTGGCCGGTGCCGAGCCTGTTGGGCTCCTGGGCGTCGGCCGCGAGCTGATGGTGCTCCACCATGGATCGGTCGGGGGGCCGGCCCCGGGGGCAGGTGGTGGCGCACTCGTCGTGCCGACGCTCCAGGACCAGGGATGGACGAGCATCGCGCCATTCGAGCTCACCCGGATACCCGAGCCGGGCGACGGCACGCTGGACCCACCGTTGCGCGGCGCCGTCCGCCGCGATGATCGTGACGGGATCGCGGTCGGGCGGGGCGGCTTCAGGGCCGAAGTCATGGCACCGCCCGGGTCGCGCGTCGTGGTCGCCGACTCCGACCCGTCGGTGTTTCGTGCACCGATCGTTGTGCCCGAGAGCGGCAGCACCGACGTGCCCTTCGTGCCGCCCATCGTGGGTATCGAGAATCCCCGCTACCAGGCTTCGCTCCGGGTCCTCACGCCGGCCGGCCACGCGTTTCTGGCCCGATGGGACATCCTGGTGCTGACCAAGCCACCGCCGCTGGAACTGACAATCTCGACCTCATTTGGTTCGGTCAGCGTCGAGGTACGGGGCGAGACCGCCTCGTACGCCTCTGTCCGCGTCGACGGCCTTGAGGTCGACGTCGGCTCCGACGGAGAATTCGTGGCGAACGTTGCCCTGCCGCCGTGGCCGACGAACGTCGAGGTCGAGGTGAGCGATGCGTTCGGCAACATCGGCGGGCGGACGGTGAGCGGGATCGGCTACTTCGACTATCGCGGGCTGCCGTGGCTGCCGATCAGCGCCACCCTGGTGGCCTTGGCCGGCGTTGTCCTCTTCTTCCGCGTGCCGCGCTCGATCGCACTCCCGCGGCGCCCCGATGACGACGCGGCGCTCGAGGAGCTCGAGCCGGATTGACGCAACCGGCTGTTGCGGTCCGGGCTTGCCGCCCCCCAGGCGCAATGGAGACTGATTGGCCGTTCTTGCGTCTCACGAGAGCGCCAGCCAAGCAGCAGCCATCCAGCCTGGCCACAGCTCCCACCACACGCAAATTCGGACACTCACTCGCCGATACGCCCACCCCACGGGAAGGCGCCCATGAATCTACCGGCCGGCCCGCTCGCTGTGAGTACGCATCAGCCTCGCCGCCGTCGAGCGAGCCGCTCGGCGAGCGTCTCACCGGGCGATTCGGCTACCGACTCCGGAGGCGGGCTGCCCGGTGCCGACAGCGGCGCCGCGGCGGCCTGCGGCTCTGGACGGGTGGCGGTCGGCGCCGTCGGCGTGGCCGGCGCAGGTGACGGCGCGGGCCGGTCAGCTCGCCGGACGCTGCGTTGCTTTGCGGCTCGCAGCTCGGCGAGGCCCGGCACCAGCTCCTGTTCTGGCCGCCCCATGCCGAAACGCCGGCCGACCCACGCGCCTGCACGGCGGAAATCGGCGCGGCTGAGGGCCACCCTGCGCACGCCCACGTCCAGTGGAACGAGCAGGATCGCCAGCACCAGGAGCCATGGCCAGATCGGCGTCGGGAAGGCGTCCGCCTCGATGTCGTGCGTCCAGACTGCGGTCGGCGCCTCCTCGTCGGAGAGCGGCAGT
>JBPCKH010000251.1:0-6876 GCA_051004475.1 Candidatus Limnocylindria bacterium
AGGTCCTCGCCGATGACGATGGCGCCGGCACGGTGGGACTCCAGCGCGACGATCTCGAGCAGCTCGGCGGTGTGCGAGCGGACATACGCGCCGCGCGTCGGATCCTGCCCGGACGGAATCCACCACAGGCGGAAGAGGCCGAGGACGTGATCGATGCGCAGGCCGCTCGCGTGCCGCAGTTGGGCGTGGATCGTCTCAATAAAGGGCCGATACGCGGCCTGCCGCAGTCGGTGCGGGATGAACGGCGGCAGCCCCCAATCCTGGCCCGCTGCATTGAATCGGTCCGGCGGTGCGCCGATCGAGGCGCCCATCGCCAGCTGGCCCTGCCAATCCCAGGCGTCGAATCCGCCAGGGTCGACCCCTACCGGCATATCGGCAACCCGGGCGAGCGGGACCGATGCGGCCGCCAGTTGCCGATCGAAGCACCACTGCATCCACGCGTGGAAGGCGATACGGTCGCCATCCCCGGCGATGGCGCGCGCGACACCCGGCCCGGCAGGGTCGCGCAGCGGTTCCGGCCATTGCTGCCAGCCGGAGCCGTACCGCTCGGTGAGCACCACGAAGGTCGCCCAGCGCGCCAGCGATAGACCGCGCTCCTCGCGCCAGGCTTCCCAGGCGGAACGATCGGCGGTCGCCGCCCAGATGCGTTCGAGCGCGCTGACCTTCAACGCGGCCACCTCCGCATGATCGATGAGGCGCTCGGCGTTCAGAGCGTGCCCGGCATTCACCAGCCCGACCAGTTCGCTGCCGAGCGCGTCGGCCCCGGGAACGTCCTCGACCCGCAGGTAGAGCGGGTTGCCGAATCGTCGGGTGCTCGGGTAATACGGGCTCGGCTCGGGTCGTGGACCGGGATTCGGCGCTCCGAGTGGGCCAACCGCCAGGAATCCCGCGCCGGCGGTGGCCGACCACACGCCGAGCTCGCGGAGGTCCGCCAGGTCACCGATCCCCCAGCTCTGCCGCGACCGCGTGACGGCCACTTGAATGGCCCAGCCCCACGCACGCAGGTCGGGCGGCAGATGGCACCGACCGGGCCCGGCGATGAGGAGCTGGTAGGTGCCATCGTCCCGATGCAGGTGGTGATACCCGAAGGGCATATCCGCCGGGATGGTGTCGATCCTTCCGAGGCTGGATCCGTCCTCCAGCGTGACCGATCCGGGAGCCGGAAGGCGTGAGCCTCGGCGTGTGATGATCACGGCCTCGTGGCCGGCGTCATCGTCCGGGCCCAATGCGGCCACCACCGCGGCCCGCACCTCCGGCGCGATCTGGCGGTGCCGTTCGTAGGCATCGGTGTACGCCTCATCAACGAGGTTCGCGCTCATGTGCTGCCCTCGGTCACGATGACGCCATCGGGCGGCAGAACCAGGCGCCCACGTTCGGCCGTCAGATCGGGTGGCCAGGCGAGGCGAATCTCGTCCGACACCTCGATCGAAACCTGCTCGCTACCCAGGTTGGCGAAGACACCGATAGGTCCGCGGCTCACGGAGATCCAGCCAGCCGCCGGCTCGTGATGAACCTCGACCGCCTCGCGATCACCATCTCGCAGCGTCGCACGCTCGCGGCGCAGTGCCAGAAGCTGGCGGTACCAGGCGAGTACGCCGGCATGTGGCTCACAGGTTCGCTCCTCCCAATTCCACCTCGACGTCTCAAAGGTTGCCGAGGCCTGCGGATCGGGCACCTCGTCGGCATCCCACCCGAACGCAACGAACTCCTCGCGGCGACCGCGGCGCACTGCCGCGGCAAGCTTGCTCGAAGCGTGCCCGGTGAAGTAGCGGAACGGCGAGGACGCTGCCCACTCCGCCCCGGCGAAGATGAGCGGGACGTAGGGCAGCACGAGGAGGAGCGCCGCGCCAGCCCGGAGACGGCCGGCAGATACCAGGTGGGCGAGCCGTTCCCCCTGCGCATTGTTGCCGACCTGGTCGTGATTCTGCAGCGCAACGACAAATCGATCTCCGCCGAGATCACCGGCGGAGCGCCCATGCAGCCGGGCGCGGAAGGCCGAGTATGGCCCGCGTCGCCTTCATCGCGCTGCATGGGATGCAGCTCGCCATCGGCGAAGAGCTCGACGCGTTCCGGCGTCGGTGCCCAGACCGACGGTCGGATCCTCACCCGATCCGTTCCAGGATCGCGACCGGGAAGGCCCGCAGCAGCGTGTCGAGCCGGATCGTTCCGCTGTAATCGGCGCCATCGAGCCCCCTCCAGCGTCCGGCCGGCAGCGGGATCATCGTATCTCCCCATCCCAGACGCTCCACCCGGCGCACGAGTCGCGGCACCACCGTGACGACGTCGTCGCCGCGAACGAATGCGACGACCGCGTCAGCCAGCGAACCGCGCGCCAGCAGCGGCGTATAGGTGGCCGACGCACCGAATGTCGCCGGGCGTCGAGCACGTACCGCGAGCGCCCGGTGGATCAGCCAAAGCTTGGGTAAGCCTTCGCCACACCGTCGCTTCCATGCCTCGGAGGGGCCGACGGGCCCGGACTCCGCCAGAAGCTGCCGGCAGAGGGTGTAGTCGACGGGCCGACGGTTGTCGGGGTCCACGAGCGACAGGTCCCACAGCTCGCTTCCCTGGTACACGTCCGGGATGCCGGGGGAAGTCAGATGCAGCGCCACCTGGGCCAGGGCAGCCCGCCGTCCGGCATCGAGAAGTGGATCGACCGTCGACTCGACGGCCGCGACGAAATCGGTATCGGCAAGGCAGCCTCGGACGAATCGAGCGAGTGCGCCGTCATAGGAGGCGTCCGGATCGGTCCACGACGTGCGCAGCTTTGCCTCGCGGCTGGCCTTCTCGACGTACGCGGCGGCTCGGGCCGCATCGATCGGCCAGGCGCCAACGACGGCCTGGAAGAACAGGTACCCGTCGGCAGGCGTCGGGCGGCCATCGCCGGTCCGATGCGCCTCCGACGCCCGGCGTAGCCGATACACGGCCTCACGCCAACCGTCGGGATCCTCCGAGAGGAGCGCCAGCCGAGCCCGAACGTCGGCACTGCGCTTCGTGTCGTGCGTCGAGAGCGCCAGCATGGACTTCGGCCAGGCGGCGGCCAGGTCCTGCATGTGCCGATGGAACGTCGCCTGCGACGTACCGAAGATACCCGGATCGCCACCGACCTCGTTGAGCGCCACCAGCCGATGATGTCGGTAGAACGCGGTGTCCTCGACGCCCTTCGCCATCGCGGCCGGGGTCAGCTGTTGGAAGCGCATGGCCAGCTCGTCGGCAGGCGGTCCATCCATCTCGAGCCGGAGAACGCGACCGATCAACGCGAACAGGTCGGAGTCGAGGTCCGGTCGCGCCGCGCGCGCACCTGCCACAGCGGTAGCGATGAGTGCGGCGTCCTCATCCGTGATACGCCTCGGCGCCGTTGTCGCGTACGTCCGATACACCGGCAGACGCGCGGCAACCTCTCGCAGCACATCGCGAAGATCGTCGCGCGTGACGTCGGGCGACAGCGCGCCGACCGCCGCGAACAGCTCGGTCAACCGGTTCACGTCGCTGCCCAGCACCGATGCGAGCACCTCGACGCGTGCCGCGGCCACGATCCCGCCCCACGTCGGACCCGCATCGGCCACCGTCGCCCACGTGGCGCTCATGCCCGCCTCTCCGGCCGGGTCGACCAGCAGGCCGGTCGCCAGGTTGGCGAAGCGATAGCCGGTCGTCCCATCCACCGGCCAGTCACCCGGCAGGCGTTCATCGGCACCGAGGATCTTCTCGACGACGATCCAGGCGTCAGGCGCCGCCGCGCGCAGTCGCGCGAGGTAGGCCGCCGGGTCGCGCAGCCCGTCGGGATGATCGATGCGCAGCCCATCCACCAGCCCGTCGCGCAACCAGCCCAGGATGAGCCGATGCGTGTCGGCGAAGACGCCCGCATCCTCCACCCGCAGGCCGATCAGGCCGGCGACGTCAAAGAAGCGCCGATAGTTGAGGGTGTCGCCCGCCGCGCGCCAGGACGCCAGGCGATAGTGCTGTCGTACGAGGAGCTCGCCGAGCCGAACGGGGTCGGCATTGATCGATGCGAGCTCCTCGTCCGACACGTCCGGCGCCAGCGTGCCCGCGGAAATTGGGAATCGGCGAACGGCATGCTCGATCACGGCTCGCTCGCCGTCGCGCGCGACGCGGATTACGTCGTTGCCGTCATCGGACAGCACGGGCAGAACGACGTGGCCAGGGGTCCAGTCGATGTCGAAGTACGGCGCGCAGCGGCTGGCCTGGCCGCATTCGAGCACGTCCCACCACCATCGGTTCTCGCCCGAAGTGCCCATGTGGTTCGGCACGATGTCCAGCACCAGGCCCATGTCGTGCGCGCGCAGCGCATCGGTCAGGCGTTCGAAGCCGTCCGCACCACCGAGCTCCTGGTTGACCCGTCCGTGGTCGATCACGTCGTAGCCGTGCGTGGAGCCGGGCACCGCCTGGAGCACCGGCGAGGTGTAGAGGTGGCTGATCCCCAGCTCGGCCAGATACGGGACGATCGCTGCGGCATCGTCGAGCGTGAACCCCGCGTGGAGCTGCACGCGATATGTGGCCCGCGGGGCCGAATCAGCAGTCATTCGTTCGTTGCGGCACGGCCGGTCAGTCGCCGCTCACGCGTCGGACCCGCGGCAGGCGTCGCAGGCAGACCACCGACCGTTCAGCGACCCGGTACGCGGCCCCACCGTCGTGCTCACCGTGCGCTGCGTTGAACGTGCGGTGCACGGTGTCGAACACCGTCTCCCAGCGCCTGGCGGCCTCGTGGGTCGGAAGCGTGAACGCCACGGGACGGTCGTCGGCGTTGAAGATGACGAGCAGCGTGTCATCGATGATCCGCTCGCCGCGTGGCCCACGATCGTCGATCGCGTCGCCGGCAAACTGCACCGCCAGCGTCCTGACACCGGGTGCCTGCCACTGCTCATCGGTCATCTCGGTCCCGTCGGGCGCGAACCATGTCAGGTCCTTGACCCGCGAGCCGCGAATCTGGCGCCCCTGGAAGAACCGGCGGCGGCGAAGCACCGGGTGCCCCTTGAACAGCTTGATCAGCGAGCGCGTGAAGCTGAGAAGCGAGCGGTCACGCCGCTGGAGGTCCCAGCTGAACCAGCTGACCTCGTTGTCCTGCGCATACCCGTTGTTGTTGCCGCGCTGCGTGCGACCGAGCTCGTCGCCCCCGAGCAGCATCGGGACGCCCTGGCTGAGCATCAGGGTGGCGAGGTAATTGCGCTTCTGGCGCTCGCGAATCTCGATGACGGCCTCCTCATCGGTCTCGCCCTCGACGCCGAAGTTCATGCTCTCGTTGTTGTTGTCCCCGTCGTTGTTGTTCTCGCCGTTCGCCTCATTGTGCTTCGAGGTATAGCTGACGAGGTCGTTGAGCGTGAAGCCATCATGCGCAGTCACGAAGTTGACGCTGGCGTGAGGTTGCCGCCCGGAGCTCGCGTACAGGTCGGAGCTGCCACTGAGCCGATACGCAAGCTCGGCTGCCTGGCCACCAACCCCCTTCCAGAATCGGCGCACCGTGTCGCGGTACTTCCCGTTCCACTCCGCCCAGCCGACGGGGAAGTTGCCGACCTGGTAGCCACCAGGCCCCACGTCCAATGGCTCGGCGATCAGCTTGACCTGGTTGATGATCGGGTCCTGGTGGATGATGTCGAAGAAGCTGCCAAGCTTGTCGACGTCGTGCAGCTCCCGGGCCAACGCCGATGCGAGGTCGAAGCGGAACCCGTCGACGTGCATCTCGATGACCCAGTAGCGCAGCGAATCCATGATCAGCTGGAGGACCTTGGGGCTGGTGGCGTCGAGCGTGTTGCCGGTGCCGGTGTAGTCGACGTAGTGCGCCTGGTTCTCGGTGCTGAGGCGGTAGTAGGCGGCGTTGTCGATGCCCCGGAAGCTGACCGTGGGACCGAGGTGATTGCCCTCGCCGGTGTGGTTGTACACGACGTCCAGGATGACCTCGATGCCCGCATCGTGGAAGCGCTTCACCATCGTCTTGAACTCGCTGACCGGCTCACCGGTGGCCGAATAGCGGATGTCCGGGGCAAAGAAGCCGATCGTGTTGTAGCCCCAGTAGTTGCCCAGGCCGCGCTCCACGAGATGGCGATCGGTGAGGTGCTGATGCACCGGCAGCAGCTCGACGGCGCTGATACCGAGGTTCGTCAGGTAGTCGATGGCCGGCGCCGAGCCGAGCCCCGCGTACGTTCCACGCAGCTCTTCGGGCACCTCGGGGTGCCGCTGGGTGAAGCCCTTGACGTGGACCTCGTAGATGAGGGTGCGGTCGAGCGGCGTCTGAAGCTGTGTATCACCGCCCCACACGAACGCCTGGTTGATGACGACGCTCTTTGGCACATAAGCGGCGCTGTCGCGTTCGTCACGCTCATCGTCATCCGCACCGATGCGGTAGCCGAAGAGTGCGTCATCCCAGCGCACCACACCGTCGATCCGCTTCGCATACGGATCGATCAGCAGCTTTGCCGGGTTGAATCGGTGGCCGGCGCCGGGATCATAGGCGCCGTGCATGCGGTACCCGTAGCGCTGGCCGGGGCGCACATCGGGCAGATGGCAGTGCCAGACAAGATCGGTCTGCTCGTTCAGCCGGATGCGCTGCTCATTGCCGCCATCGGCGTCGAACAGGCAGAGATCAACCTGCTCCGCGTTCTCGCTGAAGATCGCGAAATTGACCCCTGAGCCGTCCCACGTCGCACCGAGCGGGTACGGCCTCCCTCGCCAGACCCTCAACGCCACGGCGCGATCGCATGTGCGGCGACGAGCGCCGTTCGGTCGTATCTCACGCTCGCAGGGTACTCAGCCCGCGGCGCCCGTGCTGGCGGGCCGCCGCCCGCGTCTATGGCCGGGACGTGGCGACTGCGTCGCGAACCGGCTCGGCCACCTCGCGCGCCATGGCGCCCAGGCCATCGGGGCCGG
>JBPCKH010000252.1:0-4958 GCA_051004475.1 Candidatus Limnocylindria bacterium
AGCGGCGGCCCGGGCAGACGGCGAGCGAGCGGCGGCCCGGGCAGACGGCGAGCGAGCGGCGGCTGAAAGCGGCTACTCCCCGAGGAGCGAGGTTTCCCGGAGGGTGGAGGGAACGTCAGCGCCTTCGAGCCAGCGGAGGACGTAGTATTCGGTGTCGACGGCCCGGTGCGCGAGGTCGTCCGGCAGATCGAGGAGCCAGCCGAGGTCCTGGCGCTGGGTCTTGTGACAGTCCATGCTGCGGCGCTTCGCATCGCGGAACGCCGAGACGTCGACGACGGTGGTGACGTCCGCCTCGGCGCGGCCGAACTCGAGCGCGTCGCTCGCATCGGCCTCGATGGCGTCGCTCACCTGGGACAGCGCGGCGGCGTTCGTCGGATTGAGCTCGTCGGCAGGCGGCGAGATCGCGTCCGAGATATCCCATGGCAGCGAGATTCCGCGCTCCTTCATGGCGGTCATCAGCTCGAACCAGCGCTCGCGGACGAAGGCAATCTCGTGTAAGCGTGAGATCGCCCAGGGCTCACGCTGCGACGCTTGGTACGCCTGACGCGCGATGCGCGTCGCGTTGATGTGATCGGGATGGCCGTAATTGCCGTTCTCGTCGTAGCTGGCGATCACCGATGGGCGGGCGATTCGCACGATCTCGACCAGCCGGCGCGTGGCCTCGTCGAGATCCGCCTGCCAGAAACACTCCGGATGAGCGTTGGCATCGGTCCCGATCATGCCGGAGTCGCGATAGCCGAGCAGATGATGGTGGATCGCACCGTCACCCAGGGCCACGACTGAGCAGGCCAGCTCGGATGCGCGGATGGCAGCGAGCCGCGGCCGCGCTTCCTCCGGATCGAGCGAGGGATCGTGGATCTCGCCCTCGGCGCCATCGGTACAGGTGACCAGGTCGACCCGAACACCCTCTGAGACCAGGCGCGCGATGGTGCCGCCGGTGCCCATCGACTCGTCGTCGGGATGCGCGTGGACGAAGAGAACGCCGCCGGTTGCATCAACCTGCATGGGCCAGTGCCTCGCTGCTGCTCGGAGCCTCGATGGTAGCGAGTGCGAGCCGAGCATCGCGCTCCCCGACCGCGATCGCCTCAGAAATTCGGCTGAACTGCAGTGCGTTCATGCGGCCCAACCGCGGCGCGATGAACAGGTCGGGCGGCTGGCGGACCACCGGATCGGCCCATCGGGAGGTCAACAGCCCGAGGTATCGGCGGGCGGTCAGGCGCTCGTCCGCGGTTCCGACCCCGAGCCGTCGCGCTACGGCGCGGAGGAACATAGCACCAACGCGGCTGGAGAGAAACGCCGGCTTCGGGATGTCGGCGAATACGCCGATGACCGGCAGTGACGGATCCCAGGCACGCGCCAGGGTGACAGGGATGGCCTCCCACGGACCCGCGTCACACCACACGCCATTGCCATCACGCCGGGGAGGGAAGAAGAACGGCACGGCGATGCTGATCTCGAGCGCGTCAATCAGCCGACCGCGCGTGATGAGCCTGGGTGCGCCGGCAACCAGGTCGTAGGCGGTGATCCCGAGCGGCGTCGGCAGGTCCTCGATCAGCGGGTCACCCAGCTCGGCGGCAAGGTGCTCCAGCATCTGTCGCGGATCGAACAGCGCGAATCTGCCTCGCTTCACCATGAGCCGATGCATCGGCGCCCGCAAGGCACCGGCCTCGATGTTGTCCGGCGAGCGTCCGGCCGCGAGGGCGGCACCGACGATGGCTCCCATACTCGTCCCGACGATGCGTCGCGGACGCAATCCGCGTTCGTCCAGCGCGCGAGCGACGCCGACGTGCGCCCAGCCACGGGCGCCGCCACCCCCGAGCGCGAGCGTGAAGCCACCGTCGAAGGCATGCAATGCAGTCATCGGTCAGGTGGCAGCGGCATGCTCCGCGCATTCGCATGACTGGCGCAGCTTCGTGTACGTGAACAGCCCGGTGTCATGCCCATCGGCCCAGATGGGTGCCAATGCGTAGCGACCGATCCAGCGCACCTCGTTCATGTGCGTCTGGTGCTCATCGAAGAACGTCTCGAGGGTGACAACGCCGGGCAGGTTGCCCTCGCCCGCGCACAGCGCACAGGGACACGCTCGTCGCAGTGCGAGCCACGACCATTCACCGAGGTGACCGTCATCCCAGCGGATCCGCATCCGCCGCGCCGTTTCGTCGAGCTCCACGCCGATCGGGTTCACGATGTCGGCCATCAATCCCTCCAGACCGGCTGCGTGCCGAGCCATTCGGCGCCGAAGGCGGCACCGGTCGCGGTCAGCTTCGTCGGATCCTCGGGATTGAGATCCCACAGGTAGAGGTCCTGCAGGATGCCGCCCCCTGCCGCCGAGGTCCCGACCGTGAAGATGACGCGCTCTCCGTCCGGCGCCCATCGAAGGTGGCTGACACGGCCCGCGAGGCTGATCGTCTCGAGCGGCTCATCGGCATCGTCAACCAGGGCGACGGTGCTCATTCCGTCCTCGAACGCGATCGAAATGCGGCGATCGGCGCTCGGTGACCAGAGCGTCGGTCGGTCGTCCGCGTCGAGCGCCGTCATCGCACCGCCATCGGGTTCGATCTGCCACGTCCCCGCACCGAGCGCCCAGAATCGGAGCGTCCCGCCCTCCACCCAGTACAGCCTGACCTCTCCTCCTTCGTCGGTGAACTGCGCCTCGGCCAGCGCCTCCTCCTCGCCGATGGTGGGGCGGGGATACGTGGTACTTGCAAGCTCGGCCGTGTTCCCGCTCGCGAAGTCGATGGCCAGCACGGTGGCCACGTCGTTCGCTCCGTCCGGAGTGACCCTGACCGCGTACAGCGTCGAGCCGTCAGCGCCGAACGTGATCGTGCTGATTCCGTCGGCAAGGCGGCGCTTCTCCTTGCCCGGCTCGATCGAGACGAGGACATCGGCGAGCAGGCCCGCGCCGGCAGTCCCATCGGCGGACCACGCATACCGGCGCACGTCGAGGGTCGGGTCCTGCGCCATGATCTCAGCCTCCTCATCGACCGTGAAGTCGCGATGCAGCAGATAGATCGGCGCAAGCGCGGCACTTCTTCCCTGGTAGACCACCTCCAGCGCCCCGTATTCGGGGGCCGGGAAGGGCGGCGGCGTGGGCGCCGCGCTGGGGGCTGCGCTCTCGACGGCACTGTTGCTGGGTAACGGCGCCAGGCTGGGTGACGGCGCCAGGCTGGGGGCCGGACTCAGGTTGTCGGTCGCCGTCGGGTCGCTGCTCGACAGCACGGCGATGGCGCTATCCGACGGTGCGCCGCCGCCGGTGCTGCCGAGCGAAGCGTCGCCCGCAAAGATCAGCGCGATGAGCACGATCACCATCCCTGCCAGCAGCAGGATGACGCCGATGAGCCACGGCACCGCCTGCTCGGCGGTCGACGGCCGTTGATCGGCACCGGCTTCTGCTTCGGCTTCTGCTGCGGCGCCTGCTTCGGCGGCCGCCTGCTGAGCCAGCGACACCCGGATTCGACCGACGACGGGGTCGAGACCAGACGACCGATCGGCCACCGCCAGCTCGGCAGGCGCCCATGTGGTCGGCAGCACCTGCGTCGACTCGCCTCGATCGGGCCAGACTGGCCCTGACTGCCCCGCGGGGTCGAGTGCGGGATGGAGTTGGGGTTGGCTTTCGATGTCCAGGTCGGATTCGGTTGCCGGCACTTCCAGCTCGGGTGCCGGATCTGGTTCGGGTTCGGGTTCGAGCTCTGGTCCGGGTTCAGGTTCGGGTTCAGGTTCGGGTTCGGGTGGCGGCCGGGTGGGATGTGGCGCTGGATCGGTCGCAATCTGCTCCGACCATTCATCGTCGCGCGTCATCCACGGCTCGGCGCGCGCGGGCGCTTCAGGCACCCACGATTCAAGTTCGGGAGGCGACGATGGCTCAGCGGCGGTCGTGGCCGGGTGTTCGGGCGCATCCGCGGTCCACGACTCCGCCCATGGGTCACTGACCGGCAGTTCCGCGTCGTCGGGAAGGTCCTCTTCCGGAGCAGGGGGTGGCCACGCTGCCCAGTTGGCCGGCGCCTCGGGCGCTGGCTCTTGCCACGTATCCCCGGTGGCCCTGTCCTCGCTCGGCCAACGATCGTCCGGATCGCCGGACGACGAACGATCCCACGACCCGCTCATTCCCGCGCTCCGCTGAAAACACGGCTCACGGCCGCATCATAGCGAAGGGTCACAACGATGATCCCGGCCAGCACCAGTGCCGTTCCCACCAGGAGGCGCACATCCATCAGCTCGTTCAGGAGAAGGACACCGAGCGCCACGCCCACGACCGGGAAGATGTACGTGACCATGGACGCCACCGTTGCCCCGAGGTGCTCGATCAGAAAGAAGAAGCAGACGTAGGCGACGAACGATCCGAGCAGGCCGAGCCAGGCGACCGCCACGATCGTGTCGAGCTGGGTGGGCATGATGACCCCACCATCGGTGATGAACGCGAGCACCACCATGTCGATTGCGGCGAAGACGAGCGTTCCGCCGGCGACAACATACCGATGCGTCGAACGGATTCGATGCCTGGCATACGAGGCCCCCACCGCATAAGAGAGGGCCGCGAGGACGACGGCCCCGGCGCCGATCAGGCCCGATGTATCGGCCCGAAGGTCGAGCTCACGACTCGCAAGCAACGCCGCGCCGAGGAAGCCGAGCACAAGGCCACCCACGCGGAGAGCAGTGACCGGTTCGACGCGCAGCACGATGCCGGCGATGACCAGGCTGAAGATCGGCGTCAGCGAATTCAGCACGGCGGCAGTCCCGGAGTCCACGAACTGCTCGCCCCAGCTGATCAGAAAGATGGGGATCGCGGCGTTCACGGCACCAAGTACGAAGAGCGGCAGCCATTCGCCAAGGCCACGCGGCATCGGCACACGGATGAACGCCAGCAGGACGAGCATCGCGACAGCGCCCAGGCCCATGCGCCAGGCGACGAGGCTCGCCGGCGGAATCTCGTCGACCGCGATCTTGATCCAGGCAAAGGA
>JBPCKH010000253.1:0-3030 GCA_051004475.1 Candidatus Limnocylindria bacterium
GGTAGGCACCGAGCTCGGTCGCCCATGTGTCGAGCAACCCCAACGATGCGCGACGGACATCAGCCTCGAAACGGCTCATGCGTTGCTGTGACGCTCCGAGCGCTTGTCCGAGGCGTGCCTGCGACCAGCCCTTCCGCCGACGGAGCGCCTTCAGCGTTGTCTCGAGCCGGATCTTCATCGGCCGATCATGACGCCGCACGCTTACCCAGCCATTACTGGCCGATCTCCGCCACATACCTGCCCCGTGAGTACATCACCCGGCGAGACGTCTCGAGTCAGCCACAGCATTCGTCCAGTGAGTAGGCCGGCCGATTCTGGCGGAGTCGCAGGTCACGACCTGCCGGCTTACCCGCCCAGTGAGTAGATGGCGAACCGGGCGCGGACCGGGCGCGGACCGGCAATGGACCGGCGGCGGACCGGCGTCGGAAATCGCGGCTATTCCGACCAGGGGTCATAGTCGGGATCGGGAGGCTCGGCGGGCGGACGGAGCTCAACGGGGACGTTGCGCAGGTTCACGCGGACGCGCCACCACACCTTGTAGCGGCCGCGCATGGCGTCGACCAGCACGTCCTCGGGATCGCGAACGGACGCCGCGGCATCCGGATGACGCGTGCGCCAACGGTCGAGGCCGGCGAGGGCATCGGCCTTGTCGGCTGCCTGCGAGATGACCAGGAGGGGCTGGGAAGGTCGCCGCCGGCCCGTTGGCGGGACGGTGCCATCCGCATTTCGGGCTGGCGCAGAGGGCAAGGCGGGCGCGACGGATCCGGCACGACCACTAGGGGCCGATGGGTCCGATGGCGCGCCGGCGCGGCGTTTCGAGGGCTGGACACGTGGGGGCTCTCCGGCCTGCTTGGCGTAGTGCGGAGGCCACGGCGCGTCGCCGAGCCCCTCGGCCTCGTGGCGCGCGACGAGCTCCAACAGGGGGTCCAGCGAAAACGCCTGCGAGTCGATCCCGGCACCCACATCGCCCAACGCGGCAAAGCGGGCGGGCACGGATCGCAGGGTGAAGTCGCCGAGCTCGGCGTCCGGCACCTCCTCCCAGGTCAGGGGCGCACTGACCGTCGCCTCCGGGCGAGGACGCACCGAATAGACCGATGCCACCGTCCGGTCCTTCGCGTTCTGATTGTAATCGAGGAAGACGCCATGGCGTTCCTCCTTCCACCATTTGGACGTGGCGATGGACGGAGCGCGCCGCTCCACCTCTCGCGCCAGCGCCAGGGCTGAGCGGCGTACGTCGCCGAACGGCCATTCAGGCGAGATCCGAACATATATGTGGATCCCGCGCGAGCCGGACGTCTTGGGCCATGCGGAATAGCCGAGCTCCTCGAGCACTTCGCGGACGACCAGTGAGACCGCGCGGACGTCCGCCCACGCCACGCCCGGCCCTGGATCGAGGTCCACGCGCAGCTCATCGGGGTGATCGAGGTCGCCGGAGCGAACCGGGTGCGGGTTGAGGTCGATGCAGCCCAGGTTCACCACCCACGCCAACGCCGCGAGGTTGTCGACCACCACTTCGTCGGCGGTGCGGCCCGACGGAAATGCGAGCTCCACCGTCCGAATGAACGGCGGAACGGATTTCGGCGCTCGCTTCTGGAAGAAGGCGTCGCCGCCCGCACCGTCCACGAATCGCTTGAGCGCCATCGGCCGATCGCGCACGCCGAGCAGGGCGCCATCGGCCACCGCAAGGTAGTACTGGACGAGATCCAGCTTCGTGATGCCGGCATCGGCGAAGAAGATTTTGCCGGGGTTGCTGATGGTGACTTCATGCCCGTCGAGGGTCAGGGTCACGGACTCGGCCTTCGCCATGGGTGCAAGAGTAGCCCGCGGGCACGGCCCTTGCGATGATCGAGACCGATGATCGAACGAGCCAAGCGCCTGGTCGGCGACCTTGACGACTGGAGCATGGCCCATCGGACCACGCGGGTTTCGCGCCGTGCCATCGGCGGCTTCATGGCTCATGAGGCGCTTCAATTCGCGGGAAGCATGGCCTACTTCGGCGTTCTCTCCATGTTCCAGTTGCTCATTCTCGGTGTCGTGGTCGGCTCGTTCTTCCTCGGCCAGGGCGAGGCGCGCGACTTCGTGATCGAGCAGGTTCAGGCGGGCTCGCCGCTCGATGCCGAAACGATTTCCGGCGTGATCGACTCGGCCATCGAGTCGCGCGGCAGCATGACCATCATCGGCTTCGGCTTCCTGCTCTGGAGCGGGCTCGGCATCTTCCCGGCGCTCTCGACCGGCATCAGCCGCGTATTCGACAACGCGCCTCCACGCCCATTTCTGAAGGACAAGCTGGTTGGCCTGCTCCTGATGGCGATCACCGGAGTCCTTGCCATCAGCTCGCTCATCATCGGGATCGCGACCGGCATCCTCCAGGAAGCGGCGCAGGATGTCCTCTCCAGCATTCCCGGCGGCGGAACGGCGATCTGGCTCATCGGCCTCCTGCTGCCGCTTTTCCTCATCTTTCTCGCATTCTGGTTTATCTACAAGGTCGTGCCGAACCGGCCGGTCACCTGGCGAGAGGTGCTGCCGGGGGCGGTCGTGGCGGCGTTGCTATGGACCATCCTTCGCTTTGGCTTCACCTGGTATTCCACCAGCGTCGCCAACTACGAGAGCACCTTCGGACCGATCTCGACAGCGATCACCCTCCTCGTCTTTCTCTACTTCGCGAGCGTCATCGTGCTGCTCGGAGCGGAGTTCGCCCGGGCCAGTGCGCTGGAGGACGAGGTCGGACCGCTCATGACCGCGGATCCGCGTCTGCTACCGGTGGTGGTATCCCCCGCACCCCGGTCCGCTCCCGCTCCGAAACGCGGCATGCCGCGCTGGATCCTGGTCGGAGGTGCCGCTGTCATTGGGCTGGTGGCCGGGCGCCTGAGCAAGCGCTCGGACGACGACGGCTAGACAGGTGTAGTACCTTTGGCCCCGTTACGGTGCCTCCAGGCATCGGGCACCCTCGCCCCGCAACGAACCGCTACGGGGCACCAGGGTCAATTTCAGATTCGGATCACAGCTCGATGAGACGCCGGTCTCATCTCA
>JBPCKH010000254.1:0-15615 GCA_051004475.1 Candidatus Limnocylindria bacterium
GAGATGCTCCCAAAGCAGGCGCGCTGCCAGGCTGCGCCACGCCCCGACGAACTTTGCCGATCTCGTGCTCAGCGAGCGCGCCTGCCTCGGTTTCGGCCCCCACATCTTACGACGCACGCCGGCAGCGCGAGCTTCCTGCGACACTTGCGCGCCGGCAACAAGAGCCCACGCACCATCGAGACCTACCTCGACGCTGTCGATCTGTTCGGCCGGTTCGTGTTCGAGGCCGGCATGCCGACCGGGCGATCGAGGTCGAGACTCTCTAGGAAGACATGTCCGGGCGACGTACGATGCCACGGACGCCGAGCAACCAGCGGACGATCGCCGGCGGGCCGGCGGGCCGGTGCGTGGAATTGAAGTTCGGAGGGCAGTATGAGCAAGCAACAGCCGGGAGGCGCGTCCCGCAGGTGAGTCTCGACGCGCTCATGCGCCGCCCATGGTCCGACCGTTCACTGCGCCTGCCTGCCGTCGCGGTCGGCGCCGTGGGTCTCTTGCTCGCGGGTGCCGCGATCACATCGCGTGTCTGGGTTCCCGGGCTCATTCTCGTCGCGGTGGCACTTGTCGGTCTGGTGGCCTATGCGTCGGTCCACTGGCCGCGCGTGACGATCGTTGTCGTTGTCCTGAGCCCAATCCTCGACCGATACGTTGTGTCGGGCATCCTGCCAAGCGAGCTCGCGCCGATGGCGAACTTCCTGTCCGAGGGCCTCCTGCTGGCTGTGGGTGTCATCCTGGCTGCCCGGGCATGGATCGAAGGCCGCCTGATCGCGGCCTTCCGACATCGGTCGACGCTGGCGTTCATGGCGTTCGCGGCCGTTGCCGTCATCTCGGCACTGTTGAACAACGTGCCTCCGCAGATCGCGGCCATCGGACTGCTGTTCACGGTTGACGCCGCCGCATGCTTCTACCTACCCCGACTTGTGGGCTTCTCGCAGCGAGAGGCGCTGGCTGCGGTAGGCGCCATCGTCGCGGTGGTCGCCGTTGCGGCGATCGTCTCGCTGGCCCAGGCGCTCCTGTCGCCGACCCTGCTGGGGCTCTCGCCGGTTGCCGGACGTTTCGGCGAGGTGTATCGGCTGGCATCGATCTTTGACGACCCGAACGTCTTCGGCGCCTTCCTGATCGCCGCCGCGTCCTTCACATTGCTGGCGGCCGCGAGGCTCTCGTCACGGCGACTGAGGTGGAAGGTGGGAGCGATCGCATTCCTCATCGTGCTGGCGCTGTGGTTCAGCTTCTCGCGCGGAGCATGGCTGGCGCTCGTCGTTGGCACCGGCACGATCTTCGCCATTCTCGACCGGCGCGCGCTTCTGGTCGGAATCGCCATCGTCGTCATCAGCTTCGCCACGGCTGTCGTGATGCCGCGCGACCTGCTCTTGTCCCGCGGCGAGCCGGGCTCTCCGGAGCCCGAAGACAGGCCGCAGCTCGTCGACTCCACGCTGGACCGCGTCGGTGCCATCGGCCGTGGAGAGGACCTGCGAACGTTGTTTGTGCTCAACGCGCTGCCTATCCTTGACGACCATCCCGTCGTTGGCGTCGGGCCGGGTCGCTACGGCGGTGCGGTCGCGCACACGTTCCCAACCCCGATCTACCCCGAGTACGGAACCGACATCCTGTTCAAGAATCCAACGCAGCGGACGGTAGACAATTTCTGGCTCCACCTCCTCGTGGAAGGAGGAATCGCAGGTTTCGTCGCCTTCCTGACCGCAGCCCTCATCCCTGCCCTTCGCATCCTGCGGAGCGCCCTGGGCACAGGTGGCTGGCCTCGCATCCTGATGGGCGGCATCGCGGCCGCCAGCGCCGGCATGGCCCTCAGCTCGGTATCCACGATGCTGCTCGAGGCAAACAGCGTTGGCTTCCTGTTCTGGTTCCTCCTCGGCATCGGCTCACTGCTGGTGCGACCAGGAGGTCAGCCGAACCAGTCGCGGGGCGCCGCTTGAAGTCGTTGATGCACCGGGATCACAAGAAGCTGGGCCGGGTGCCGCCGGCCGCCGGTCATCGTGACCACCCCCTTCGCCAGGCATCTCCCTAGCGGTCGACCAGGCGCGTGACGATCTCGAGGTAGCGCGCCTTCTGGACTGCCCAGTCATAGGCTGCGGCCTGCCGCTGCGCCTCGCCTCCCATGGCGGTCGTCCCGGAAGGATCGTCGACAAGGCCCTCGATGGCTCGCGTCAATGGCGGTCCGGATCCGCCGGGCACGAAGCGCAGCGCCGCATCGGTGAAGTGATGGCGGAAGGTGCCCAGATCCGTGGCCACCGTGGGGATGCCCATCGCCGCGTACTCGAGCAGCTTCGTGCTGAGCGAATACTCCATGTACGGCTCCGGGAGCGAGGGGACGAGCCCGATATCCGACGCCGCGAGCAGTCGAGGCAGGTCATCGATGGCGACGCGACCGTGCAGGTGGACCTGCGACGCGGTTCCCGTGCGTGCGATGGCCGCCTCGATCTGCGGCCGCCACGGACCATCCCCATACACGTCGAGCCGCCAACGCAACCCCGAACGCAGCCGAGAAAGAGCATCGATGGTCACGTCGAGCCCGTAGATGCGCTGGAAGTTGGAGTGGTGGATGAGCCGCAGCTCGCCGTCCGCCATGAACGCGCGACGCTCGTGGCGGGCGGGATCGAAGAGGCGACCGTCTGCGCTGTTCATCACGACGTCGATCTTGTGCGGCGCGACGCCGCGTGCGATCGAGAGCTGACGAAGCGCTTCATGAACGGTGATGATCCTGTCGGCAACGGCGGCCGATGCCTTCGTGACGCCGGTCACCAACGGCAGGAGCGGACGGAGGAGTGGAGCGGAGAAGCGGTCGCGGAAGAACTCCGGCATATCCTCGTGCAGGTCGAGCAGGAGGGGCACGCCCGCAAGCTTCTCGGGAATCGCGGCGAAGCTCAGGAAGTCGGGCACCGTGGCGACCTGGACGAGTGCGTAGTGCCGCCGCCGATACTCGCCGGCGAGGCGCCAGGCCACCATCGCTGTGAAGGCGACGTACTCGGCGATATGGCCTGCGAATCCGATGAAGCTGCGGTTGATCGGCAAGCGCACGATGCGCATCGGCCCATCCCGTTCGTCCGCCGGCTCACCGAGTTGGCGAAGGCAGATGACGTCGACCTCGTAGCCGGCGTCGATGAGGGCATCGCTCTGGCGGCGGACGCGCGGGTCGCCCGGCAGGATGGCATGCACGACGATGGCCACGCGTCGCGCGTCGCTCATCGTGCCTTGACCTCGTCCCAGAGCACGTCCTTCTCGGCCAGGGTGAGCTCTGTCAGCTCCACCCCACGCTCGGCGGCAAGTGCCTCGACGCGACGGTAGCGCCCCACCCACCGGTGGTTGGCCGTTCGGAGGGCCTCTTCCGGATCGAGCTTCATCCAACGCGCCAGGTTCACGAGCGCAAAGAGCACATCCCCCATCTCGTGAAGCCGATCCTCGTCGGACGAAGCGTCGCGCAGCTCGTCGATCTCCTCGACCACCTTCGCCCACACGCCATCGATCGCGTCCCAATCCCAACCGAGGGTCGACGCACGCTCCTGGATCTCGCGGCTGCCCGGCAGGGCCGGCAGGGCGCGCGTAACGCCTCCGAAGGCACCTTCGTGATCCTTGCCGCGTTCCGCGCGCTCATCGGCCTTGATCGTCTCCCAGTTGCTGATGACCTGGTCGACCCCATCAGCCTCGATGCCGCCGAAGACGTGCGGGTGGCGACGCACGATCTTGCCTGCGATGGACCGATACACGTCGGTCAGGTCGAACGAACCCTCTTCGGCGGCGAACTGGGCGTGCAGGATCACCTGCAGCAGCACGTCACCGAGCTCCTCGGCAAGGTCTGCCGGCGTGCCCTGCTCGATGGCATCGACGGTCTCGTACGCCTCTTCGAGCAGGTAGGGCCGCAGGCTGAGATGCGTCTGCCGGCGGTCCCACGGGCATCCGTCCGGTGCACGCAGGCGCGCGCTGATGGCCGCGATGCCGTGCGGACTTGCCAGGTTCTCAACGGGAGCCAGCGCCGGGACGAGCCATGCGACGCCGGCAAGGCCTGCATCGTCGAGATCGCCGAGGCGGTGAGTCGTCTCATCTGACAGCCGCAGCAGCTCGTGGTCGCGCGGGTACAGGGCCATGAGCGTCCGGTGGGAACCCGATCGGGCGTGGCGTCCGGGAAGAACATCATTCACTCGGCCTGCGCGGCCGCCAAGCAGGACAAGGGGCAACGATGGGTCGAAGGCAATCGCTGCGAGGCGGTCAGCGGAGACGAGCTGCACGCCGTCCGCGGGCTCGATCCCAGCTGCCTCCAACAGCTGGTCCACGCTGTCCGCTTCGGCGGCCGTCATCGGCTCAGAAGGCAGTCGAGGATTCGTACTGCGGATCGACCCACGTCTCGACCGGAGCACGAACCTCCTGCTCGAACCAGCGCTCGAAGCCGCTCGAGCGGATCTGCTCCAGCCGTTCGTCCTCGATCTCGCGGGACTCGCTCAGCTCGAGGAGCTGGTAGATGGTGATGCCCTCGGCGCTCTCATATGGTTCGCTGATCTCGTCGACCTCTTCAAGGCCGAACACGATCTCCTCGAGTGCCTCGTCCAGCTGGTAGGGCGCCACCCAGCCGAGCTCACCGCCCTCCTCGGCAGTGACGGGGTCCTCGCTGACGCGCGTCGCAACCTCGGCGAAGCTGGCCGGATCGGCACGCAGCTCTTCGACGAGCTCGGCAGCCTGCGCCTGTGGGCTCACACGCTCACCGGTCTTCTGGATGACGTGATATCCGAAGTCGGACCGTACCGGCTCACTGAGCTCGAGCACTTCGAGCGCGCCCAACGCCTCCGTGAACTCGGGAACGAATGGTGAGGCCGCCGGGTCATACCAGCCAAGATCGCCCCCTCGCGCGCCGGAGCCGGGATCGTCACTGCTCTCTGCTGCGATCGTGAACCAATCGGCGTCGTCGGGAGTCAGCTGCTCGCGTACCGCTTCCGCTTCCTCGAGCGCGGCGGCCCATTGCTCGTCCGTTGCCTCCGTTCCCTCGGCAGCATCCTCCGGAAGTGGGTTGATCAGGACGTGCCGCGCACGTTCCTGCAGCACGGGGGCGCCCTGCACCGGCGCGATGACAATCTCGGCGACGCGGCGCTGAGCTGCCGGCGTGCCGACGATCTCCTCGCCGAAGTAGTCGCGGAACGCGTCCACCAGCAGCTCGCCGCGTACGTACGAGCGGTAGGTGTCATCATCGATATTCTGGATGCGCAGCAGTTCACGCAGCGGGCTGTCGGTCGTCGCGTCCCGGCGGCCGAGGACCTCGAGTACAGCGGCGCCGCCATCGACCTGGACCGGACCGACAAGGTCGCCCTCGGCGGCATCGCCAATCGCCTCGAAATATTCGCCGTACGCTGCATCATCGGCGGCGAACCAGCCGAGCAGCCCGCCAGTCCCTGCGGTGAAATCGTCGCTGACCTCCTCCGCGACATCGGCGAACTCCTCGCCGCCCTCGAGCCTGTCGCGTGCCAGCTCCGCCTCCGCCTCTGCCTCCGCGAGCTGCTCATCGGTGGGCTCATCGTCGGGTGCCGCGTCATCGGGAAGCGCCGAAACGAGGATCAACTGCGCGCGGACCAGCGAATCCAGGGCAAACCGTTCAGCCAGCCCGGCGTCGAGCTGTTCGTCGCTGACACTCAGGCCGAAGGTGCTCGCCTGCGCGGTGAGCACGGCGCTCTCGATGAGGGAGGCAGCTGCAGTCGTGTCAAGGCTGGAGATCTCGAGGCTGATCTGGTCGATCTGCTGCTGGATGATCTGATCCCTCGGGCCACCGATCTGGCCCTGGAGCTCCGTGATCGTGGCGGTCGCCTCAGCCACCAGAACTCGCTGGCGCTGATCGAGATCCGAGCGGTCGTAGGTCGTCCCCGCGACCGCGGCAACCGGACGGTCATGCGCCTCCCAATACCCGCTCCAGGCGGCGGCGCCGAAGATGCCGAGCGCCAGGGCAATCGCCACGGCAAAGGCGATCACCGTCAGCTGCTGGGTGCGGAGCTCATCCTGCCAGCGCGGACGGTGTTTGCGGTCGAGAACGGGTCGAGATCGGAAGCTCATCGGCTCATGGTCATGCGGCGGCTCAGGTGCGGCCCTCGCGACCGCTGGACTGGGTGAGGCGCCATGCTAGCCGATGCGGTCGCAGTGCGCAGGTATGGTATTCCCCGGATCGCGTCGGCGTCATCGCCACGTCACGGCATCGCGGATCGTCCCGATGCGCAGCCTGATCACCAGCAGCAGGGCCTCGCGCACGATCCCGCCGGTCATCTTGGACGCGCCTGCCACGCGCTCACGGAAGATGATCGGCACCTGGACGATCCGTGCGCCGCGCCGATGCGCCCACCATGTCGCCTCGACCTGGAAGCCGTATCCCGACCCCGATGTCTCACGGAGCCTGATCGCTTCGAGCAGATCGCGCCGCCATGCCTTGAAGCCACCGGTCAGGTCCCGATACGGCAGCAGCAGCACCGTGCGCGCGAAGCGCGTCCCGCCGCGGCTGATCAGCTTGCGATACCACGGCCAGCCAACGGTGTCGCCACCCGGCATGTAGCGCGTTCCGAGCACGAGGTCGGCGTCGCGCATTAGCGGGGCCAGGAGGCTTGGCAGTGCGGCCGGATCGTGGCTGAAGTCGGCGTCCATCTGCACGATGGCACGCGCCTCCGGCCGGTCGAGGACCCAGCGGAAGGCGTCGCGGTAGGCGACTCCCAGGCCCAGCTTGCCGGCGCGATGCAGGACCGATACGCGCGTCTCGCGCGCGGAGATCGTATCGGCCAGCTCACCAGTGCCATCGGGGGAGTTGTCATCGACGATGAGGAGCGATGCCTCCGGCAGCGCCTCGAGGATCGCAGCCGCCATCGGCTCGATGTTCTCTCGTTCGTTGTAGGTCGGGAGCACGACCCACACGCCGCGGCCGGATGCCAGGCCGACGACGGGCATCGGAGCCGCAGCTTCAGCGCCCGATGCCGACATACCCGATCCCTGCACGATCGTATGGCTCGCGCTCGATCGTGTTGCGACCGTCCACGAACAGCTCGAGACCCGGGAGAGATGTCGGCGGCATGTGGTGATACGTCTCGTGCGCCGCCTGGAGGACGGCGACGCGGACCGGCTCTGGCGCATCGAGGTCATACGGCTCGAAGCCGAGGCTTCGCAGGTGATCGTCGTCGTAGTACGGATCGTGGCCGTATACACGCGCTCCGGCCGCCAGGAGCTCGTCGCGCAGCCGGAACGCGGAGCTGAACGCGTCCTCGCGTACGTCGCCCCGGTAGGCGACGCCCAGGACGAGCACATTCTGCCCATCGAGCGACCCGATGCGATCCTCGATCATGTCAACCGTGAACGCGCCCATGCTCTCGTTGATCTCGCGCGCAAGGGGTGGGATGCGCAGCTCGGGATCGCCGTTGAACAGGAAGTGCGGGTAGACCGGGATGCAGTGCCCGCCGACACCGACGCCGGGCTGGTGGATATGACTGTACGGCTGCGAGTTGGCTGCCTCGATGACCTCGGTCACGTTGATCCCGTTCCGCGCGGCAAAGCGCGCGAGCTCGTTGGCGTACGCGATGTTCACGTCGCGATATGTCGTCTCGGCCAACTTCGTCATCTCTGCGGCCTCGGCGCTCGCAACCTCGCGCACCTCGGTCGCGGGGTCGAGCACGGCGGTGTAGAACGCGACCGCGCGCCGCGTGCTCTCGGGGCTCGTGCCACCCACGATCTTCGGATAGCGGCGCAGATCGAGGAAGACGCGACCGACGAGGACACGCTCCGGACTGAAGGCCAGGAAGAAGTCTCGGTCCAAGTGCTTGCCGCTGCAGGAGGCCAGCATCGGTCCAAAGCGAGTGCGGGTCGTGCCGACCGGCAGGGTCGTCTCGTACACGACGAGGGTGCCCGGACCGATGTTGGCGGCGATGTCGGCCGTGGCAGCGTCGATCGGCCTGAAGTCGATCTGCCGATCCGCGTCGACGACCACCGGCACGATGATGACGACGACCTCGGCCTGAGCGAACCCGGCCGGATCCTCCCGCTTCGTGGCGCGAAGGCCTCCGGCAGCGACAAGCTGCGGGACACGGTTGATGAGCGCCTGCTCGTCCCGGTGGGGTGACTCGCCACGATTCAGCGTTGCGACCAGCTGAACGTCGACATCCACCCCGAGCACTTCGTGCCCGCGCGACGCGTACTGCACCGCCAGCGGCAGCCCGATGTGTCCAAGGCCGACGACGGCGACCCTCATGCCACCACCTCGGCCAGCACGGCGCCGCCGATCACCTGACCGGTGAGCGCCGACTCGACCATCTTGCGGGCCAGCAGGAGCGCCACCATCGCGTCGTGCGGGTCGACCGGTGGTGGGCCGCCATCGCGGACCGCTCGCGCGAACTCGTCGAGCTCGACGATGAGCGGCTCCGCGCGACGGATCGAGCGCCGCGTCATCTCGCCCTCCGCGATCGACGTGATCGGCGCCCCGATCCGGTCGGCACCGCGATTCTCCCAGGTCTGGTCAGCGTCGGGGTTCGCGTAGAAGAACAGATTCTGGTCGATGTAGTCGGCCACGTAATACCCACGCTCGCCGGTCACGGTCAGGATTCGTCGCTTGGTGGCCGTGAGCCAATTGATGTTGAGGATGCCGACCACCCCATTCTCGAACTTGATCATGCCGTTGAACAGATCCTCGTGCTCGGTGTGAATGCGACGCTCCGCCTCCGCGTAGATTCGGACCGGCTCGGATCCGACCAGGTAGCGCATGACATCGAGGTCGTGCGGCGCCAGGTCCACGACCACGCCGACATCGCGGATACGCGCCGGAAAGGGGCCAAGGCGGGTGGCGCTGATCTGAAAGATACGCCCGAGCTCGCCGGCATCCAGGCGTCGGTGCAGCTCGCGGATGGCGGGGTTGAATCGTTCGATGTGGCCGACCGTCAGCATGCGACCCGCATCGGACGCGGCCTCGATCATCGCGGTCGCCTCCTCGCGCGTTGCCGCGATCGGCTTCTCCACGAGCACGTTGACGCCGGCGCGCAGGGCTGCCAGCGTCACCGGAAGGTGGAGGCTGGTCGGTGCAACGATGCTGACGAGGTCGAGCTTTTCCTCGGCGAACATCCGCTCGGGATCCTCGTATCCGCGGGCGCGACGGCCCGCAACGGCACGCTGCACGGCCGCCGCATCCGGGTCGGCGACGCCGACGAGCTCAACGCCGTCGACCGACTCGTCCCACACGCGGACGTGGTTGCGGCCCATCATGCCGAGCCCCACGACGCCGGCACGCATCGGGTTCATCGTGGGGTTGCCTCCTGCGTTACCCGTACCGGCTGGACGCTCGCCTGGTACCGCTCCAGCGCGCCAACGATGCGGGCCGCCGCCATGCCATCACCGTAGAGCGAGGGGCGGGGCTTGTTGCGGTCCATGAAGGATGCGTCGGCAAGCGCCGATGCCAGCGCCGAGGAATCGGCATTGACCACCCGGTTCCAACCGCTCTCCACGGTCTCCACCCACTCGGTCTCGGAGCGGAGCGTGACGCAGGGGACGCCCGAGAGATACGCCTCTTTCTGCACGCCGCCGGAATCCGTCGCGATGGCGTGCGCGTGGGCTTCGAGGGCGACCATCGCGAGATAGCCGACAGGATCCATGGGAATGACGTTTGCCGGAAGCCGATCGACCCCGCGCTCGAGTGCGGCACGAGTGCGGGGATGGACGGGAAAAAGGACCGGCAGGTCCAACGTCAGCCCGGCCAGGATCCTTCGGAACCGCTCGGGATGATCGACATTCTCGGCGCGATGCACGGTCAGCAGGATATAGCGCTGGTGCTCGCGCGCGATTGCAGGCGGGTGATCATCGGCCCGAGCCGCGGCCCAGCCATGCGCATCGACCATCACGTCCCCGACGAGCTCCGCTCGCGCGCCGAGGCCCTCTCGCGCCAGGTGCTCCATGGCCGTCTCGGTCGGGGCAAGCAGCAGGTCGGACAGGTGGTCCGCCACGATCCGGTTTCGCTCCTCGGGCATCTCCCGGTTGAATGAACGCAGACCGGCCTCTACATGGGCCAGCCATGGGCGACGGCCGTCGGCGAATGCGATCTTGCTGGCCACGAGGGCTGCCGCCAGGGTCGAATTGGTATCGCCGTACACGAGGATCCCGTCCGGCTCGTGCTGCGCGATGACGGGCTCGAGCCGCTGGACCATCTCGCCGGTCATCGCCCCATGCGACCCACTCCCGACCTGGAGGTTAACGTCGGGCGCCGGGATTTCGAGGTCCCTGAAGAAGGAGGCGCTCATCGCCTCGTCGTAGTGCTGGCCGGTGTGGACGATGACCTCGTCATGGCGAGCCCGCAGGGCGCGGCTGACCGGCGCCGCCTTCACGAACTGCGGCCGCGCGCCGACGACGGTGAGGACCCTCACGCTCCCTCCGCTGGTGGAAATGCTGCTCCGCACGCGGGACAGCTCCCCGCAAAAGGCGCTCCGTCAACATCACGCAGCGGCTGACCGCACCAGCAGGCGCTCCCCAGCCGGCGCGCGGGATTGCCGACAACGAGCTCGTGATCGGCCACATCGCGGGTGACGACGCTGCCCGAACCAACCATCGACCAGCGCCCGATGCTCACGCCCGGCAGGATGGTGCTGTTGGCACCGATCGCCGCTCCGTGACGAACGAGGATCGGGACGACCTGCCAGTCGGCATCGGTCTTCGGGGAGCCGTTCGAGTTGATGGCACGCGGCATCCGATCGTTCGTGAAGCACACGTGCGGACCGATGAAGACCCCGTCCTCGATCGTCACCCCGTGGAAGAGGCTCACGTTGTTCTGCACCTTGACGTCGTTGCCGACCACGACATCGAAGTCGACGTACACGTTCTTGCCGATCACGCATCGGCGCCCGATGCGAGCGCGCTCGCGCACCTGGGCCTGGTTCCAGATGCTCGTGCCGGACCCGATGACCGCATCGGGCGATACCTCCGCGGTCGGATGGATGCGCACGTCCATACGCTCGGGCATGAGATCTCCTTGGGGTGCGCCCATTCTATCCGAGCCCATCGACCGAACTCGGCGCCGGCGCCATGGCGGCCCGAAGCCGGTCCAATGGCGCACGCAGGATGAGCATGACGGTCGCCACGGTGACAACCACCAGCACGAAGTGCCAACTGAAGGCCGGCAGGACGTCGCCGATAGCCGTGACTCGCGACGCGAACGTTGTCGCAACGGCCACGGCAGCCACCATGGCGAGCCGCCCGACATCGATCCGCACCGGATGGCGGCGCGTTGCCGCGACGGCGATCATGGTTGCCAGTGCCGCATACGCCGCAAGGGTCGCCCACGCGGGACCCATGATGCCGATGCGCGGGATGAGGATCAGGTTACAGGCGATGTTCAGCCCCGCGGCTACCAGCGTGAGGAGCGGCATGACCCGCGTCGCGCGGGCGAGATAGATGCCACTGGCGAACATGAGGGCCGCCGCATTTGCCGCCGACGCGAACGCCACGACGGCGGTGACGTCCGCGGCGGCCGACCACTCGATCGGCGCGATGAGGCCGATGAGGTCAGGCGCCAGGATGGCCAGCGCTGCAGCCAGCGTGACGAATCCGCCGACGACGAGCGTGGTCGACTCCCGAAGAATGAGCGGTCCGCGCCTGCCATTGCCGACGCGATACAGGAAGGGCAGCCAGGCCGCATTGAACGAGATGGCGGCCAACCCAACGGCGTATCCCAGCTGATAGCCGAGCGAATAGACTCCAATCGCCGCCAGCGCGTCGGTGAGAGCCAGGCCCAGTAGCAGCCCCATCAGCCACCGGTCGGAGACGTTGAGCAGCCAGCCGCCCAGGGAGTGCGGCAGCAGCGGCAGGCCGAAGTCGAGCGCCCGCCGCGCGAGGTCTCCGCTGACGCGCCACGGACGTTGACCCCACACAATGCCGATGGCCGCGACGGCCATGACGAAGGCGCCAGCGAGCTGGCCGGCAAGGCTGCCAAGTGCTCCGAGTCGTACCACCACGACGAGG
The DNA here is from genome assembly GCA_051004475.1 of Candidatus Limnocylindria bacterium. Lineage (GTDB taxonomy): Bacteria > Chloroflexota > Limnocylindria > QHBO01 > QHBO01 > JACDBZ01. Next base: position 11,956 of record JBPCKH010000254.1, read on the forward strand.
GCGATCGTCACCGTCACGACGGTCGCGAAGGCACCGAGCGCGAGGACGAGGTAGCGGCCGGTCTGATCGGTGGCGCGAAACCAGACGGATGGGACGTACTGAAAGGTGTTGACGGCGCCCATGGCGAGGGTGAGGAGGATGACGGGCATCAGCGACTCGGCGGCATCCGGATCGAGGATCACGGGGATCACGAGTACGGCCATGATCGTCACAATCGCCGCCGTCGCCAGGCTGATTGCCGCCAGCGTCGCGTAGAGCGACCGGCGCTCGGCGGGCTCGGCGTCGCCATGCATTCGCAGCAGGGCCGCGTCGAGCCCCAGCCGATAAGCGATCGCCAGCAGGAGGGCGGTCGAGCTGGCGAGGCTGACGATCCCAAAGTCGGACGTCGTGAGGAAGCGGGTATAGATCGGCAGGAGGAGGAACGCCCCCGCGCGCGGAACCAGGTTCGCGAGCGTGATGAGAAGCGATCCGCGAGCCAGCGCGCGGAGGGTCACCGGAGTTCGGGTAGCCGACGGTTCACGCGCGGATTCTACGGGCGCCCGCATGCAGCGGGTCGGTCAGTCGCCCAGCGCCCGGTGCAGGAAGGCTGCCATCTGCTCGCGCGTGATCGCGCTGCCGGGGCAGAACGTCGTCGTCCCACAGCCGCCGGTGATGCCGGATGCGGCCAGTCGATTGATGTCGGCTTCGTGCGCGCTGCTACCATCGTCGGTGAAAAAGTCGATGCTCGTGATAGGCAGGTCGAGAGCACGCGCCAGGAAGCTCGCCATCTGCTCGCGCGTGACGGTCCCGGAGGGGCAGAACTGCGCAGGACCGCAGCCGCCCGTGATGCCGGATGCCGCGAGGCGGTTGATGTCGGACTCGTGGCCGCTGCTTTCATCATCGGCGAAGAAATCGTTCGTCACGGCCGGAAGGTCCAGGCCACGCGATAGGAAGCTCGCCATCTGCTCGCGCGTGACCACCGACTTCGGGCAGAAGCGATCTTCGCCGCAGCCGGCCGTGATGCCACGTTCGGCGAGCCACGCTATGTCGTACTCGAACGCCGAGCCGGCGGTGTCGCCGAACCCGGTGACGCCGGTGGTAAAGACCCAGGAAGTAGCCGTCGTCGAGTTGCCGCCGGCGTCCTTGATCGCCGAAGTCACCTCCACCGTGAACGCGCGTGCGGGGGCGAGCGTGGAGCTGACCACGGCGCGTGCCTCACGGCGGGAGCTGTCATACGTGACCGCGGCCGGGACGATCGAGCCGGTGACCGTGTCGCGGATGCGGAACGAGCTGCTCGACACGCCGCTCACTGGCTCATCGAAGCTCACGGTGGCGACCGCAGACCGAGCGACATTCACTGCGGCCGGGGCCGGCGACCGGGCGATCACCTTCGGTGCGACCGTGTCGACATAGGTGGGCGTCACTGAATACGCGCTTCGATTCCCGTTGGCGTAGAAGTTCCGGACGCGAACGATGATGCGGGTCGGAGCACCGATGCTGACCGATGCGAGCTCGATTCCGCCCTCCCAGACGTTGTCGACGCGCTTCAGGAGCGTGCCGGACGCGTTGTACAGCTCGACGATCGGATCGATCGGCAGGGCGCTCCGGTTCCAGGGGTAGACGCGCGTGTCGGTGACTCCCGTGACACGAACGTCGAGGCGCCCGGCGCGCGGCACGTCCACGGCGAAGACGTCGACATCACCGGCGGGATGAATCGACGGCCGGGTGGCGGTACCCAGCGGGATCGGCCTGGCCGCGCTCAGCACATTGTTCGGCTCGTGCGCGTCGCCGCTCGAGACGGCAACCGCCGGCGTGCTGCCCCCGAGCGCGCGGAATGCGTTCACCCGGCCACTTCCGTAGCGGATGTCGGTGCCTGAATAGCCAAGATCATCGACGGTGCTGATCAGGCGGCTCACGACCTGCGCTGGCGTGTCGCTCGGGTAGCGGGCGCGAATGAGTGCAACCACACCGGCCACGTTCGGCGCCGCGAAGCTGGTCCCGCTGATGTAGGTGTGATCGCCCCAGGTGTTGTGGTCAGCGTACGTGCAGACCGTGCAGTTGGTCGTCTGGACCGATGCGCCCGGCGCGCTGACATCGACCTTCGGTCCGAAGCTCGACCAGTTCGAGAATTCGTCGTTGACCTGCGTGGCGCTCACGCTGACAACGTTCGGGAAGGCGGCCGGATAGAAGTCTTCCTGGACGCCGTTGTTGCCGGCGGCGCCGACAAGCACCACGCCCTTGTCCCAGGCGTAGTCGACCGCGTCCTGCACGTACGGGGAGGACGGAAAGCCACCGACGCTCATGTTGATGACGGTCGCGCCATTGTTTGCCGCCCAGACGATGCCGGAGGTCAGGTCGGCCGTATCGCCGTTCCCCTCGCGCGTCATGATCTTGACCGGGAGGATCTCGTCGCTCCAGCTGATGCCGGCGATCCCGTAGCCATCGTTCGCGTTGGCGGCGATGATGCCGGCAACCCAGGTCCCGTGACCGTTGTCATCGGCCGCGTTCGTATCGTTGTTGACAAAGTCATACCCCGGGAGCACGCGGCCGGCCAGGTCCGGATGACTCGCCTGCACGCCGGTATCCAGCACGGCGACGATGCCCGATCCGCCCGTCGCAAGTGACCACGCATCCCGCACCCACATCTGATCGAGCGAATACTGGCCGGCGGTCTTCGGGTCGTTCACGCTCACGGCGGCAACGGCCGGCTCCTGTGCAAGACGCACCACGTAATTCGGTTCGGCATACTCAACGGACGGATCGGCGCGCAGCTCCGCGATCACCGCGTCGACCGTGCGGCCCCCGGTCGAAAGCACCGACGGCATGCCCTGGCCCGGGACACCCAGCTCCGCCACGATCGCAAGGCCACGGGTCCGCGCGATCGCAGCACCACGACCCGCGTCGCGCCACTTCACCACAACCTCACCGGGCACCACCTCGCCCGCTGCGGGCGTCCCGGGGGCATCGGCGTCATCCGCCGCCACCGGGCCCGCCATGGTGAACAGGACGAGGGCGGCAAGAAGGCTTGGAAGCGCTCGGGACACGAGGGATGGACTCCGGTGTGGTTCGCTGAGGCAGGATGCCATCGCATGATGGTACCCGCGAGGTGGTCACACCCTACGGGCCACACCTGTCCTGAACGACCGGACCATGGTCTCGCACGTCATGGGACCGATGGACCAGCCCGCCCACCTTCCTCGATGAGGAGATGGCGCAACCGTGGCGTCGCGGCGGCCACCGCTCGACCACGATGACTGACCAGATCCTTGTCGGACTCCGGCAGCTCGGCGGTGGTCAGGCCGCTCGGCAGCAGGAATATCGGATCGTACCCGAAGCCACCGAACCCGCGCCGATCGCGGGCGACCGACCCGATGACGACGCCGCTGAAGACCTCCACCCCCTGATCGGGAGTGTCGGGGCAGGCGACCGCCAACGCGCAGACCATGCGCGCACGCCGATCCTCCGCGTCGCCTAACGCCTCGAGCAGGCGGTCCGCGTTGTTGCCCCGTCCCCACCGAGCGCTGCGCACGCCGGGCCCCCAGTCGAGCTCGGCCACCTCGATTCCCGAGTCGTCGGCGATCGAGAGCAGGCCCGAGGCGCGCGCGTAGGCATCTGCCTTGGCCACGGCGTTCTCAGCGTACGTCTCATACGGCTCATCCACCTCGAGCGCCAGGTCAATGT
>JBPCKH010000255.1:0-5667 GCA_051004475.1 Candidatus Limnocylindria bacterium
CAGCAGGACCGCTTCGTCGGCCTCGAGGGTTCGCTCGAGGGCCTGCGCGATGCGGTTGAGGGGCCAGCCGATGTAGCTCCACGCCAGGAGGGCCATCGTCGTCATTCCCGCAACGATTGCCGCGCCGATCACGAATGCGAGCGAGCCCCGGTCGGTCGGCTGCGTCTGTGCCACCACGGCGAGGGACACGATCACCAGTCCGGCCACGGAGAAGGGTGCGAGGAAGCCGAGGAGGCGTACGAAGAGGAGCATCGGGGCAAGCATGGCCGTGTGGGTCCGGACCGACCATGGGCCAATCGTCCCGCGGTGCACGCCGACACTCTCGCGAAGGCCGCCGATTTCGCGAGGGTGCGCTCCGGTGCAGTACCACGCCCGTACCCACGGCGGATCGGCGCGCACGGGCTCAATGGGCCGCTGTCGCGCTCGCTAGAATGGACCGGTGCCGGCCCAGCACCGATCCGTTTGACCCTTCCCGTGCGCGCGCCCATTCGGCTGCCGCAGCGATCCGGTGAGGCGCTACCCGCCGGACCGGAGTCGTACCAGCCGCACGGGCCGCGCGAGGAGTGTGGCGTGATCGGTATCTGGGCTCCCGGCTCAGAGGTGGCGCGCATGGCCTACGTCGGGCTCCACGCGCTCCAGCATCGTGGGCAGGAGTCGGCGGGCATCGCCGTCACCGATCGCGGACAGCTGAGCCTGCACAAGCGCCTGGGCCTCGTCAGCAGCGTCTTCGACGAGGAGACCCTCATCCGCCTCGAGGGACGGGACGAGGGCGGCCGGCAGCCGATCGCGGCCATCGGCCACACGCGCTACAGCACCACCGGGTCGAACACCCTGCCCAACGTGCAGCCGGTCTACGCCCGTTCCGACATTGGCGAGCTGATGCTCGGGCACAACGGCAACCTGACCAACGCGACTTGGCTGCGCGACGAGCTGACCGAGCAGGGGATCGAGTTCGCGTCCGCCTCGGACACCGAGGTGCTCGCCAAGCTGATCGCCCACGCGCCCGGGCGGACCTGGGCGCAGCGTGTCGACCACGCCTTTCATCGCGCCATCGGCGCCTTCACCTTCACGATGCTCACCGAGACGGCGCTCGTGGCGGCGCGGGATCCGATCGGCTTCCGGCCGCTGGCGCTCGGACGCCTGCCGGGGGGTGGCTGGGCGGTCGCCTCTGAGTCGGCCGCGCTGGACGCGATGGGAGCCCGCTTCGTCCGCGACGTGGACGCCGGCGAGGTGTTGACCATCGACGATGAGGGCGTCCACTCGCATCGGTCCAGCCGTGCGTCCCCCGAGCGCGAGAAGCTGTGTGTCTTCGAGTTCGTGTATCTCGCCCGTCCGGACAGCGTCATCGACGGGCGGCTGCTGTACGAGGCTCGGCTCGAGATGGGGCGGCGCCTTGCGCGCGAGCATCCGACCGAGGCCGACCTGGTGATCGCGGTCCCGGACTCCGCGATTCCGGCGGCGATCGGTTACGCGGAGGAAGCCGGACTGCCGTACCGGGAGGGGCTGATCAAATCGCGCTACATCGGCCGCACCTTCATCCAGCCCGCGCAGCGGAGTCGCGACGAGGCGGTGCGCATGAAGTTCAACCCGCTTCCCGAGCTGCTGTCGGGCAAGCGCGTGGTCGTCGTCGACGACTCGATCGTTCGCGGCACCACGACCGGTCCGATCGTGGAGATGGTGCGCCGTGCCGGCGCAGCCGAGGTCCACGTCCGCATCCATTCGCCGCAGATGAAGCATCCCTGCTACATGGGCGTCGACACTGGGCGCCGCGACGAGCTCATCGCCGCCAACCACTCGCTCGAGGGAATCCGGGCGGCCATCGGCGCAGACTCGCTGGGCTACCTGTCGAAGGAGGCCATGCTCGAAGCGGTCGGTGGACGGACCGATGCGCGCTGCACCGCCTGCTTCGACGGCGTCTACCCCACCGACGTCCCCCTCGAGCTCGACAAGCTGGCGCTGGAGCGCCGCTGAGCATGGCGCGCACCTATCGCGAGGCGGGCGTGGACGTCGAGGAGGCGGCGCGTGCCGTCGTGGGTATCGCGCGTGCCGCGGCCACCACCGTGACGCCCGCCGTGCTCGGCGGCATCGGCGGCTTCGGTGGGCTCTTCCGTTTCGATCCGGACGCTCACCCCGATCCGATCCTCGTCTCGAGCACCGATGGCGTCGGTACCAAGCTGACGGTCGCCGTGGCGCTCGGCCGCCACGACACGATCGGCGTCGACCTTGTCAACGCGTGCCTCAATGACATTCTCGTCAGCGGCGCCACGCCGCTCTTCTTCCTGGACTACCTGGCCATTGGCGACCTGCGTGCCGATGTCGTGGAGGAGATCGTCGGCGGCGTGGCTGCCGGCTGTGCGGCGGCCGGCATCCCGCTCATCGGTGGTGAGACGGCGCAGATGCCCGACCTCTATCGCGGCGCCGACTATGATCTGGCGGGTTTCGTCGTCGGCGTCGTGGCGCGTGAGGATCTGATCGATGGATCTCGCGCGCGGGTGGGTGACGTCGTTATCGGCCTCCCTTCCTCCGGACTGCATACCAACGGTTACACGCTGGCGCGACGGATCCTGGAGGAGAGAACCTGGTCGACACCGATGCCGGACGGCGACCGCACCATCGGCGCCGCGCTGCTCGAGCCGCATCGGTCCTATCTCGACGACGTGCGCATCCTTCGACGGTCGCTGCGCGCGGCCGATGGCGATATCCACGCGATGGCCCACATCACCGGCGGGGGCTGGGAGGGGAACGTGCCACGCACGTTGCCAACCGGCCTCGGCGTGGAGATCGAGACCGGCGCGTGGCCGATTCCACCGATCTTCAGCCTCATCCAGTCGCGTGGCGATATTGCCGACGAGGAGATGGTTCGCACCTTCAACCTGGGAATCGGGTTCACCGCCGTTGTGCGGGCGGAGCACGCTGACACCGCGATCGCCGCGCTCGGCGAGGCGTACCGCATCGGTATGGCCGTATCGGTGCGCGAAGGTGAGCCGCGCGTCCGGTTCGCATGAGGCTCGGCGTCCTCGTCTCCGGACGCGGATCGAACCTTGAGGCGGTGCTGGGGGCGGGCATCGGCGTCGAGGTCGTCATAAGCAATCGGCCCGCCGTGCGTGCGCTGAAGGTGGCGGCCGAGCATGGAGTTCCGGTTCGGATCCTTCGCCGCGCCAGCTTCGCCGATGCGGATGCGCGAGACGCCGCCATCGGCGAGGCGCTCACCCGGGCAGGCGTGGATCTGGCGCTGTTGGCCGGGTACGACCAGGTGCTGCGCTCGTCCTATTTCATGACATTCGCCGGCCGCACGATCAACGTCCATCCAAGCCTCCTGCCCGCACACGGCGGGGCCGGGATGATCGGACTCGCCGTGCACCGTTCGGTGCTGGACGCTGGAGACCACGCCACCGGTGTGACGATCCACGAGGTTACGCCCGACATCGACGCCGGCACGATCGTCGCGCAATCACGGGTCCCGGTGCTGCCAGGCGACGACCCGGAGACGCTGGCGGCACGCGTCCTGATCGAGGAGCATCGGATGCTCGTGACGACCCTTGGCTCGATGACGGCTCCATGAGCGATCAGCGTCGAGTCGAGCTGACGCCGCATGGGGATGATCTGCGGTGCAGTGTGTTCGTTAATACAGTCGCACCGGGCATTCCACGGACCAGGCACCGGGGCGTCGGCGGGCATGATGCGTGCTAGCATGACCGATGGCGCTCCGAGCGGGCGCACCCCAAGCAGGATGAGGCCAGGCGGCTAGATGGACGCGATTCTCGAACCGATCGGCGAATTCTGGGAAGGATTCCTGGGCAACCCGATCGTGCAGCTGGCCAGCCAGCTGGTCGTGATCTACGTGGTGCTCCTCTGGCTCGGGACGGCGTATTGGGCATTCCGCGATATGCAGGCCCGGACGGAGAACCCGATCCTCCCGTACTTCGCGGCAGCCCTGATCATCTTCTTCACACCCCTCCTCTTCTTCTTCGCCGTCGTCCTCTACCTGATCGTTCGTCCGCGCGAGTCGCTCGCCGAGGTCTACGAGCGTTCGCTGGCGGAGGAGAGCCTGTTGGCCGAGGTCGAGAAGAACGAACTCTGCCCGGTCTGTCGGGACCGCGTCGATGCCGAATGGCTCGTGTGCCCGAACTGCCGGACGCGTCTGCATCATGTCTGCCCGTCCTGCAACCGCCTTGCTGAGCCGAATTGGCCGCTCTGCGCGTTCTGCGGGACAGACTTCGGACGCGACACGTCGAGGTCGCCGCGGCGCAAGCCTTCCGTGGCTGCCGCCGACGCCGATGCCGACGCGGCGTCGATCACCGACGCCACCGGTGAGCACGGCCGCCTGCGCGGCGCCACCAACAGCTGACGTCGAACTCGCCGTCCGTGGACCCAGACGGGACCGAACGCCGCGGAGCGCTGCCCACCGGCCCGCACCAGACGATCGGTCCGGGCAGCGTGACGATGCCGCGCTGGCCAGGTCCGCTTCTCGTCGCCGTCGGCGCCATGCTTGGCATAGGCGCACTTGGTGGCGGTTCGTTGGCCGTCCGGGGGCAGATTGACGTCGAAGACCCGGCAGTATTCGCCTGGCTTGCCATCCTCGGGGCGGTCCTGTTCGCTGCCGGCCTGCTCTACGTTGCCATCCGGCAACTGCGCGTCCGCCGCTTCCTGGCACCTGAGCGCTACCGCGGACCGGGGGTGCTCGTCCTCTTGCTGCTCGTCCTCGTGCTGGCGTCGGTCCTCACGGCGCCATTCGGTGCGGACGCGGCAGCGCTCGTCATGGGTGAAGGCGAGCTCACCTTCCTCGGCGCGGCCGTCCTCCTCGTCGCCACGCAGGTGGCACTTCTGCTGGTCAGCTGGTTCCTGGTGTTTCGACCTGGAGCGCTCGCGGCGCTGCCGTCGCTGCCGGGGCATGATCCGGGCAGAGCCATTCGAGTGGGATTCAGTTGGGGCATCCTGGCCTGGATGGGTTCGACCGTGGTACTGGCCTCGATCGTTTGGCTGCTTGAGCGTATCGGTTCCAGCTTCGAGCCTCAGGTAGCCGAGCGCGCGATCGCGACCCTTGATCCGTGGCTGATCATCTTGGCCATCGTCATTCTGGCGCCGGTCGCCGAAGAGGTCTTCTTTCGCGGCGTGGTGTTCAACGCCTGGCTGCGCGAAGGGGGACAGCGCTGGGCGTTCATCGGCTCGGCGGGGGCATTCGCGCTCCTCCACGTGCTTGCGGGCTCTTCGGTAGCGGTACTCCTTCCGATCTTTCTGCTTGGGCTCGCGCTGGCCTGGGTCTATCGCCGCACCGACAGCCTGCTGGCACCGATTGCCATGCACGCCACGGTCAACGGCATCTCAGTGGCCCTGGCACTCATCGTCCGCTTCGACATTGTCCGCCCTCCCGTCTGGCGCGGCGGTAAGCCGCTGATACGCTGCCAGTAAGCGGTACACGCCTATCGTCGTCGACATGACTCAGCAATCGGTTCTCACGCCAATCTCACTCCCAATCGACCGACGCAGGGCTCGCCCGTCCCACGACCGGCTCGAGCGACACGGACCCGAGGCGGCTGGCGATGAGGAGTTGCTGGCCGTCATCGTCGGCGACCGTGCCGCGGCCCCGCGCGTCGCGGGAAGCCTGGCCGACAAGTTCGGCTCCATCATCGAGGTCGCGCCCACCGCCCCGCTCGAACTTCGCGTCGC
>JBPCKH010000256.1:0-4716 GCA_051004475.1 Candidatus Limnocylindria bacterium
GTACGAGGTGATCGCCACCGGCGGTGACTATGCGCTGCTCACCCTTCGCCCGCTGACCGGGCGGACTCACCAGATCCGCGCCCACCTGTCCTACCTGAACCTGCCGATCGCCGGCGACCTGCGCTACGGGGGCGGTGAGGGACCGGGCGGCCTGCGCCGGCAATTCGTGCACGCCGCGCGGCTCGGGCTGGAGCGGCCAGTCGACGGGCGGCGTCTGCGCGCGTGGAGCGAGCTGCCGGCCGAGCTTGCGACGTGTCTCGAGGTCTCGGGCATCAGGGTTGCCGCGGGCCGGCTGCCCTCGGGCGTCAGCGCCGAGGTGGATGCATGAACGCGGATCCGGTGACGAGCGACCAGCAGAAGCGCATGACGTTCCCGAACCCGATGCTCGTGGTGGTTTCAGGGCCGTCGGGCGTCGGGAAGAGCACCATCGTCGCCGAGCTGGCGCGTCACCACCCGCAGGTCGTGCCGATCGTGACCGCAACGACGCGCGAGCGACGCGATGGTGAGGTGCACGGGGTGCACTATCACTTCCTTGGACGCGATGAATTCGTCGCGCTTCGCGACGGCAACGGCCTCCTCGAATGGGCGGAGGTGCACGGCAACCTGTACGGGACGCCGATCGACCAGGCGCGTGGCATCCTGGCGGCAGGTCGCGACGCGATCCTGACGATCGATCCACAGGGCGCGCGCCAGGTGCGCGCGAGCGTTCCCGACGCTCTCCTCGTATTCGTCAAGCCGCCGACGATGGAGGACCTGGCCAGGCGTCTTCAGCAGCGGGGCAGCGAGTCCGTCGAATCGCTTAAACGCCGCCGTCGTGACGCGGAGCGCTGGATGGCCGACGCGGATGCCTACGATCATGTTGTCGTCAACGAGACGGGCCACCCCGAGGAAGCGGCAGAGCAGATCTGGGAGATCATCCAGGCAGAGGCACGCCGCGAGCCACCGCGCCGCCCGCGGATCTGAGGCGGGGCGGGTGACCTCGCCGTTGCGCGCCGTGCGCGTGGCTGTCGACGCGCTCGCCGATCGGCCCGAGCGTACCTTCAGCTACCTCGTCCCGAACGAGCTTGGCGTTCCTGCGCCCGGGTCGCTGCTGCTCGTGCCATATGGTCGGCGCCTTGCCCTCGGCTACGTTCTTCCCGGCGAGGTCGAGGAGTCCGGAGGCGACCTCAAGCAGGTCGAAGCACTCGTTTCGGCTCCGATGCTGACCGATGATCTGCTCGCGCTGGCGGAGGAGATCGCGACGTATTACCGAGCCCCCATCGGCACCACGCTGGCGGCGATGCTGCCGCCGGGCCTCGAGTCACGACTCACCCGGCGATGGAAGGTCCTCGATGCGGCTGCTCTTCCACAGGGACTGGTCGATGCGGTCGATGCGGTCGGGCGTCTCTCCGATGCGGCACTGCTGCGGGTCGCGCCGCGTCGCGGTCGAGACGCCTGGCTCGATCGGCTGCGCCGAGCGGGCTCCATCCGCTCGGAGTGGTCGCTTCGCTCTGCGGAGGTCAACCCCCGCCGCATCCGCGTCCTGCGGCCGGTCTCCGGGGACGCGGAGCCCCCGCGTCGGGCGCCGGTGCAGCGAGCGCTGCTCGACGCCCTGGGCGGCGAGGAGCACACCATTGTCGAGCTGGCCGAATCCCTCGAGATGCAGCCCACGGCGCTCCTTGGTCCCGCGCGGCGATTGGTGGCGCTCGGGCGTGCGGAGCTGGATTGGCGGAGCGTCGACCGTCGTCCCCTCGCGCATCGGGCTGAAACGCCTGACCTGCGCCACGATCTCGCCGACGAACAGCGCGCCGCGCTCGATGCCATCGCCGGGCTGCCGCCTGGTGGTGAGCTGTTGCTGCAGGGCGTTGCTGCCTCCGGCAAGACCGACATCTACCTGGCGGCAATCCTCGAGACGCTGAAGAAGAACGGGGACGTGGTCGTCATGGTCCCGGAGATGAGCCTGGTGCCGCAGATCGCCGATCGTCTCCGTGCCCTGATCGGCGACAAGCTGGGGGTGCTCCACTCTGGCCTCTCGCCTGGCGAGCGCCACGACGAGTGGTGGCGCATCCTCCGCGCCGAGGTTCGTGTCGTGATCGGTACCCGAACGGCGGCCTTCGCGCCCCTTGCGCGACTGGAATTGATCATCCTCGATGAGGAGCACGACGGCGGCTACAAGTCGGACCGCACCCCGCGATACGACGCGCGATGGGTTGCGCGGCGGCGAGCCGCCATCGCAGGCGCTCGCGTCATCCTCGGCAGCGCGACGCCCGACCTCGTCAGCCTGGCGCGCGTTCGTGGCGGGCACGCGGAGCGCGCGCAGCTCGTCGAGCGACGCGTCGGATCGGCCCCCCAGATCGAGGTCGCCGACCTTCGGGCGGAGCTCGCCGGCGGCAACCGGTCGATCTTTTCGGGCGTCCTGGGCGAAGCGCTCGGCGCGCTGCGGCGGGGGACCGAGCAGGCAGTTCTGCTCCTGAATCGGCGTGGTGCTGCGACATTCATCCTGTGCCGCGACTGCGGCGAGAGCCTGCGCTGCCCGGATTGTGAGCTGCCATTCGTATATCACCTCGACGGCACCCTGCGCTGCCACCACTGTGGTCGATCTGCCGTCCGCAGCGTGAAGTGTCCGAACTGCGGCAGTGGGCGGATCAGGGACTTTGGCGCCGGGACGCAGCGGGTGGAGGCGGAGCTGAAGGCCCGCTACCCTGGCCTGAGGATCGGGCGGCTCGACTCCGACGCGCTCAATGCTCGCCGCGGCTTCGAGACGATCTACGACGACTTTCGCGAGGGACGGACCGATGTGCTGGTCGGTACCCAGCTCGCCGCGAAGGGGCTCGACCTGCGGTCCGTGACGCTGGCCGCCGTCATCGCCGCGGACGTTACGCTCAACCTGCCCGATTATCGCGCCGCCGAGCGCACCTTCCAGCTGCTGGCCCAGGTGGCCGGGCGTGCGGGACGGGGACCGATGCCGGGGCGGGTCATCGTCCAGACGTATGCCCCGGGCCACTACGCCGTTCGGAGCGCAGCCGCGCTCGATGTCGACGGGTTCGCGGACGAGGAGCTGTTGCGCCGCCGCCTGCTGGGCTACCCACCCTTCAGCGTCATCGCCCGGCTGCTGGTCGCCGATGCGGACCGGGCTCGGGCCGAGGACCGCGGACGTCAGGCGGCCGCCGCGGTCGCCGTTCCGGGCGCCGAGGTGCTTGGACCGTTGCCGTCCTACGTCGCGCGGCGCGCGGGTCGGTACCGCATGCAGGTCGTGATCCGCGCACCGGACGCGGACACGCGCGCAGCCGCACTCGAGCGCGTGCCGCCCGGCATCGCCATCGATGTCGACCCCGAATCGCTCCTCTGAATCGGTACAATGCCCGTCGCCATGGCCATCCGACGCATTCTCACGGCCGAAGAGCCGATCCTGCGCCAGCGCACGAAGCGGGTCTCGACGTTCGACGCCAGCCTGCACCGTCTTCTCGACGACATGCTCGAAACGATGCGTGACGCCCCCGGCGTCGGGCTCGCTGCGAACCAGATCGGAGTTCCCCTTCAGGTCGCGATCATCGAGGTCGAGGACCGGATCACGGAGCTCGTCAATCCGCAGATCGTGAAGGGGTCGGGCGAACAGGTCGATTGGGAAGGTTGTCTCTCGATCCCTGGCTATGTCGCCGAGGTCACCCGCCACGAGAAGGTGACCGTGAAGGCGCGCGACCGGCACGGAAGGGAGTTCCGCATCAAGGGAAACGACCTGCGTTCGCGAGCGCTGCAGCATGAGATCGACCATCTCAACGGGACGCTCTATATCGACTATCTGGAGTCACTCGACGATGAGCTTGTGCGCGTCAGTGAGGCGGCCGAGCACGCCACCGAGGAAGCGGCCGCCGGAATCTAGTGGTGGGTATCGGGCGGATCGCATTTCTCGGCACGGGGGCCTTCGGGGTCCCGCTGCTGCGACGTGTCGCACAGCTGGCCGACGATCTCGTCGTCCTGAGCCAGCCGGACCGGCCCGCGGGTCGTCGCCTGCAGATGCGCGCAACCCCGGTCACGGCATTCGCTCGGGAGCACGGCATCTCGGTGATGACGCCGGATCGGCTCCGTTCGCCGCAAGCCCGCGAGGCGTTGAGTTCATATGCGCCGGATGGCCTCGTCCTGGTGGCGTACGGCCAGCTGGTCCCACAGGATCTCCTCGATGTCGCGAAGCGGCCGCCGCTGAACGTCCATCCCTCGCTGCTGCCCCGCCATCGCGGCGCGGCCCCCGTGGCGGGAACGATCCTGGCCGGCGATCGTGAGGCAGGCGTCACGCTGATGGTGATGACGGCGGAGCTGGACGCCGGGCCTATCGTCCGGCGCTGGTCCGTGTCCCTGGACGGTCGTGAGACGACCCCCGAGCTGGAGTCGTCACTCGCCGATCTTGCCGCCGAGGCCGTGCCTCCTGAGCTGGAGCGCTGGGCGGCGGGTCGCATCGATCCCGAGCCACAGAACGATGCCATGGCGACGCACGTCCATCCGTTCACCCGGACGGACGGCTGGATCGATTGGCATCGGAGCGCGGTTGAGATCGACCGCCAGGTGCGGGCGCTTCAGCCGTGGCCGGGAGCATGGACGACGATGGATGGCAGGCGAATCCATATCCGGCGGGCTCGGCCGGTCACCGGCATCGATGGTGTTCCGATCGGTGCGCTCCTGGCTGGCGAGACGCCGTGCGTTGCGTGCGGCATCGGCGGGCTCGCGCTCGAGATCGTGCAGCCC
>JBPCKH010000257.1:0-3108 GCA_051004475.1 Candidatus Limnocylindria bacterium
CGACCAGGGTCGGGATGCTCCGAAGCCCGAGCAGGTCGGCCACGCCTCGGCAGGCGTCGATGTCGCAGCTGGCGAACCGGACACGACCTTCGTAGTGCACGGCCGCCGCATCGCAGACCGGTGCGAAGGATCGGCACGTAGCGCACCATTGAGCCCATAGGTCCAGGACCGTGATGGTGTCAACGTTCAGCGCTCGGAAGTTCTCGTGGTCGACACCGTCGTGGGGATCATGGTCCATACGGACATGCCGGCCTACGGCGCCGTGCTGTGCGAAGACGCTCGCGTCGTCGCACCCTGGCGGACTCTTCGTGCACGTCGGTGTCCACGCGTGTTTCTGTGGCGGACGCCGATCTCTCCGATCCTGATGCGGTGGTGATCCAGCCCGGCTATATCGCCGGCTGACCAATCTGCAGTGCGACCGCGGCGCGCCCGTGGTTTCATTTTGCCGTATCGCGGTTCGCGGGCCGCCGATGCGGTGAGCAGTTGACCGGCAATCTCATCCGTGCCCTCGCTCGATCGAAATCGGAGAAGGGGGTCAGCTCACGCGCAGCGCGCTGGCGCGGCGGGAATGCGCTCCTGGCGTGCTCCCGCATCCCATTCGAGTCACCGGCGATGCAGACGTTCACTGATCGATGCCCTTCTGTTTCGGCGTCAGATGCCCGCTCGCTGCGGCCGCCAGCACGTCGGCCGAGGAAAGCGATGACCAGGCCTTTCGCGCATCTCCGGCTCCACTTCGAGTGGCGCGCCGGCGCTCTGCTGGCACCGAAGTCGAGCTCCGCGATGGATTCCTGTTGGTCGCCGCCAGCCGTAGCGACCACCGAAACCATGCTCTACCAGGTAGTACGCAGCGCGCTCGGAGGGATTCGAACCCCCAACCTTCTGATCCGTAGGGCGATGCTCAGCGTTCTGCGACCTGCGGTTTCGCGCGTTGCCGCAGGTCAGCAACCGCACGTACTGCTACCTGTTGCTACCGAGAACTATGTGTCACCACCTCTTCCTTGGATTCTGGATGGATTCGTGATCCTCCGCGAGTGCGCCATCGCTGACCTCGCCGCTGACGTCACTGGTGCCTTCGAAGCGCGTCCATCGCTTGCGGCAGAAAGCGGGCAAGGGACTCGATGATCTCGACCTTCGTCCGGGGCGAGTGCCGCCGACGGGCAGCCATCTCCTCCACGGACGCGAGCACCTCCGCAGGGTGCAGGTCGACCTGAGCGAGGGCGAATGCGTCGCTGCTGATCGCCTCGACGCCGAACGGCTCGATCAGGTCCGTGGGGAAGTCGCGGACGTTGTCGGTGACAATCGTCGTCGCTCCGACATGGACGGCGAGCGCAAGCACGTGCCGGTCCTTGTCGTTGATCGGCATAGCCTCGATGAGGGCGGGTGGGATCTGCACGAGCGCACTTGGGAGAGCGCGGTTGAGGTGGGCGACCCGGCGTTCGATCGCCTGGGGTCGAGGTCGGGTCGGCGATTGAGGTTGCGGACGACTTCGTCGAGGATCTCGGGTGACCAATGCGGTCGAAACAGGCGCCGCGTTGCCATGGTGGCCGTGAGGTCGGTGACCTCGATGCCATACAGCACGTTGGCGTCGAGCACGACGACGAACCCGGCCACTGCGTCGCCGCCCTACTTTTCGTACAGGCCCAGTTCCTCGGCCTCAGCGCTCATGGCGGCGAGCGCCTCGGATGCGTCGGCGTCAATGCGGTCCCGGTAGGCGAGCACGTCGGCCAGGCGGAGGCGGCGGTGGGTGCCCACCATGTGGCAGAGCAGGGTGCCCGCCTCGATCTGCTTGATCAGGAACGGTCTGCTCACGTTCAACAGCTCGGCGGCCTCGACGGTGGTCAGCTCGGCGTGCATGGGGATCACGGTCACCCCGTTGCCAGCCTTGAGGTGCTCGATGATCGAAAGCAGCACATCGTGGATTCTTTCGGGCAGTTCGATCGCGGTCCCGTCCGGCCCGACGAACCGCGCCATCTGCCCGACCTGAGCCGACGCCCCTTCCAGGACGCGCTCGAACTCGGCCAACTCCTCAGGTCGTACTGCGCCAGGTCGTACCTCGAGCACGTCGCTCATGCCGAGAATCCTGCCACTCAAATGCAATAAGTGCAGCGCTGCCTACCAGGCTCGCTGGGCGAAGAGCTTCATGAGGTTTCGCTTGGGCTTGTGCCGGCGCGCCTAATCAGGCGGAGCTGCTCAGCCGCTGAATTGCGTCGACATGCCGATGACGTACACGCTCGGCGTGCCGACCACCTCGAAGCCCACCTGTTCATAGAGGTGGAAGCCCGCTTCGGTCGCTTCGAGGGTGAAGGTGGTCGCGCCGCGGTCGAGGTAGTGAGCCATGCCCGCATCGAGAACCGCTCGGCCGACGCCGCGGCGCTGATGCGACGCGGGAGTCGACATGGTGTAGATGCCCACGTGGTCGCCACGCGCGACGAACATCCCGCAACCCACGGGGCCGGTCTCGTCCTCGACCAGCCAGACATCGAGACCGCTGGCGAGCGCCGACGGAGAAATCGCCCGACGCACCTTCTCCTCGTCGAGAGCGAACGCCTCCGAAGCGAGCCGGAGCGCGATCGGCAAGTCACCTTCGTCGCCCAAGCGCACCTTGTATGGCGCACCGACGGCGGGAGCGGGCTTCCCCTCCCAAACCATCACCGGCACTGCTCCCGCGTGCGTCATTCCCAGTTCGATGGCGGCGTGCTCGAGTTCGGGCGCTTCCGCCTCGACGATCACGATGGCCTGCAGCTCGCGACCTTCGATCTCGCGCACATACTCCTCGAGCAGCCCAGGCGTGCCGGAGCGAAAAACGGCTGCCATGTTCAGGTCGGCGCACTCCTTCTCGCCCGACAGACCGAGCCAGCCGTCGTCATCTATCCGCAAATATGAGTTATTGCCTCCGCTGAGCATCACTTCGAAGTCACGCGCCACGTTCCTGAGCACGGTGTTGGTGTCCATCAGTTCCCGCCCTTTCTCTTTGTTGCCAGTACGGCGAGCTCGGCGCGCGTCGTCACGCCCAATTTCGCGAAGACGTGCGCGACATGCGTCTTCGTCGTCCCGACGGCGATGAACATTCGCTCGGCGACTTGCGCGTTCGTGAGTCCCTCCGCCACC
>JBPCKH010000258.1:0-8482 GCA_051004475.1 Candidatus Limnocylindria bacterium
CCTTCGGGCACCTCAGGCATCTCGTCTGAGTGTGCCGCACTCGCCACGATGATGGTGCCAATCACGCCCTTCACGCGGCACTTGTTGCCGGATGGCCCGCGCCAACGCCCGCTATGCACGTCTGAGGAGCCAAAGCGGCCGCTGCACCGCAGTTCAGCGTCGTAACGTGACTTCCACCGCACAAATGGCTAGAAATCAAGCGACTGGCATGCCCATCGTGACCGTGGAATCAAATTCGACAGCATCCGGCGATCATGCGCCGCTCACCGGCGCTAACTGAACCAAGGACACACAGCCCGCCGGGTCCGCGGCCAACGCTGCCTGCTCCAAGCTCTTTCTGAGCTGACGATACGGTCATGACGCGGCCGATAGGTGTCTGTGGACCGTCAAGAGGCGGGTCGGCGGTGCCCCGTGCGGGGTTAGCGCCGCTGAGCGGCGGCGTCCCACCGACCGGAGCGCCGCCAGCGTCAGGAGGCGAGCTCGGCGGCGACTGCTTCCTCGGCCTCCTCGCGGGCCACGTCGCCGGCGGACTTGGGAACTCGCTGCCAACCGGCGCCGCCGTCACTGGGAAGGTATCGGTCCATCTGCTCCCAGTTGGCGCCAACCTTCAGGTCCACCTCGAGCGGGACATCGAGGGGGAGTGCGGACCGCATGATGTCGCGCGCGAGGCCGGCCAGCTC
Organism: Candidatus Limnocylindria bacterium; assembly: GCA_051004475.1. GTDB lineage: Bacteria > Chloroflexota > Limnocylindria > QHBO01 > QHBO01 > JACDBZ01. The sequence goes on from JBPCKH010000258.1 coordinate 681, forward strand.
GGACAGCTCGTCCTCATCGGTCTCGAAAATGAGTTCGTCATGGACCTGGAGGAGCATCCGGGAGCGAAGGCCACGCTCGCGCAGCGCCGAATCCACGCGAACCATAGCGATCTTCATGCCGTCGGCCGCGGTGCCCTGGATCGGCATGTTGATCGCCATTCGCTCCCCGGCAGAGCGCAGCGCGGAGTTGCGTGCTGCCAGCTCCGGCAGATAGCGACGTCGACCCAGCAGCGTGGTCACGAAACCCTGGTCACGCGCCAGGATCTTCATCTCGGTGGTATAGCGCCGGATGCCGGGATACGCGGCGTAGTAGTCCTCGATGAAGACGTGCGCCTCCTCCCGCGGAATATTCAGGCGCTGCGCGAGCCCGAAGTCCGACAGGCCGTAGGCGATCCCGTAGTTGATCATCTTGGCGACGCTGCGCTCCTTCGGACCCACGTCGTCCGGCGCCAACCCCAGCACACGCGCGGCGGCGGCAAGATGGATGTCGGCATGCGCGGCGAAGTCAGCCTTCAGGCCGGGATCCTGTGACACGTGCGCGAGGATGCGGAGCTCCTGCTGCGAATAATCCGCGCCGAGCAGCAGCCTGCCGGCAGGCGCCACGAAGGCGCGCCGAATGCGCCGGCCCAGCGCCGTCCGGATGGGGATGTTCTGGAGGTTCGGATCGGTGCTCGAGAGGCGCCCCGTGGAAGCGACCGCCTGCTGGTAGGTGGTGTGCAGACGCCCCTCGGCATCCACCAGGGTCGGAAGCGCATCGACATAGGTCGACTTCATCTTCGAGATCTGGCGGTGCTCCAGGATGAGGCCGATCACCTCGTGCTTGTCTCGAAGCTCCTCCAGGACCGATGCATCGGTCGAGCGGCTCGTCCTGGTGCGCTTCGTGGAGGGCAGGTCGAGCTCGTCGAACAGGATCGTCTCGAGCTGGCGGGGTGAACCGATGTTGAATTCGTGCCCGACCAGGCCATAGATCTGCGTCTCCAGAGCTGCCAGCGTCGCCGCGAACTCTTCGCTCATGGCCGCGAGGGCGGCGAGATCGAGCGCGACGCCGGCCTTCTCCATCCGTGCCAACACCGGCAGGAGCGGCATCTCGACCTCGTCGAAGAGGCGCGCGAGCCCTCCTTCGCTGAGCTGGCCCTGAAGGATCGGCCGTGCGAGCAGCGAGGTCAGCGCCTCCGCCGCCGCGCGCCGGGCCATCGGCTGCTCCTCCGCGCCGGTCTCGGGGTTCGCTGACTTTGGCGGCAGCTCGACGCTGAAATGCTGGGCGGCGAGGTCCTCGATCGTCTGCGAGCGCATGGCCTGGTTGACCATGTATCCCGCCACCAGCGTATCGACGAACGTGCCGCGCAGCTCAAGCGAGCGATCCGCCCAGAGGGTGGAGACCAACTGCTTCACGTCGTGACCGATGCGGATTCGGTCCTCCCGTAACAGCTCCGATGGAAGGCGCTTGACCGCCTCGCCGTCATGATCGCAGGGCACCCACCATGCGCTCCCATCGGCCGCGGCGAGCGCGATCCCGTACAGCCGCCGATCGAGTGGCCGTCCCGGGCCGACTGCCCAGCCGAGTCCGATCTCGTCGCCATATTCCGTCAACCACGCCGCGAGCTCGTCGATATCCCCCGTCGAGCGTGCGATGCGCGGATCCACGTGTTCGATCGCGCCGGCCGGGTCGTCGAGCGGGTCCGGACGCTCCGTGATCGTATCCCCGCCTGTTGGGGTCTGGCCGCCGAGCAGGTCCAGGCTGAGCTGGAGACCGCCGCTCGTCTCTCGCTCCGGGCTGTCGTGACCGGTCGGCGCGATACTCGATGCCGGCAGCCGGTCGATCAGGGATCGGAACTCGAGCTCGCGCAAACGCTGGGCAACCGCGCGACGATCGTATCGCCCCGTCCGCGCCTCCTCCAGGCCCAGATCAACCGGTAGATCCACCAGGATGCGTCCGATCTCGCGTGACATGAAGGCGGACTCGCGGTGCTCGGCGAGTCGTTCGCGCATCTTGCCCTTTACCTCGTCAAGACGCTCATAGACGGCATCAAGCGTCCCGAACTGCTGGAGCAGGCTGCTGGCGGTCTTCTCCCCCACGCCCGGCACGCCGGGGATGTTGTCACTCGTGTCGCCCTTGAGTGCCTTGTAGTCGAGCATCTGGTCGGGCCGCAGGCCGTAGCGCTCCATGACGCGCGCCTCGTCGTAGATGACGGTCGAGGCCACGCCCATGCGGGTCGTCAGCAGCCGAACGTGGTCGTCGACAAGTTGGAGCCCGTCGAGGTCGCCCGACACTATCATCGTGTCAATGCCCTGGGCGGTGGCCTTCTTGCTGAGCGTCCCGATGACGTCGTCCGCCTCATAGCCGGAGAGCTCGCGCGTCGGCATGCCCATCATGGCGGCGATCTCGCGCACGATCGGGAACTGCCCGCGCAGATCGTCCGGCATGCCCGGACGCCCGGCTTTGTACTCCGGGAACGCGTCGCACCGGAACTGCGGCTTCCCGACATCGAAGCTCACGATCGCGAAGTCCGGCTTCACGTCCTGCATGCCGCGAAGGACGATCTGGAGGAACCCGAAGACGGCGTTCACGAGTGTCCCGTCTGACATCGTGAGCGGCGGCAGCGCAAAATAGCCGCGATACACGAGGCTCGGCCCGTCGATGAGCATGAGGAGAGGTCGTCGGTCAGCCATGGGTGCTTCAGAGTCTAGACCGATGGCGCCCGTCCGGCCGCCGTAGAATCGGCGCCATGCCCGGCCGCCCCGCCCTCGATCCGTATGCCATGCTCGGCGTCGCGCGCGATGCGACCCCGCTCCAGGTGGCCCGCGCGCATCGGCGCCTGGCAATGCAATATCATCCGGACCTTCACGAGGGCGCTCGGGAAGCGGCGGAGCGAATGCGGAGCATCAACGATGCGTGGGCGCTCCTCGCGAACCCGATCAGTCGCGCCGATTACGACCGCGCGCACCCATTCTCCGGCGCGCCGGACAGCGGACATTGGGGCGCATCCCGCTCGCCGATCCAGCCGGCATCGCCGTCATCGACGCGAACCTGGGCCACCTGGCGCGCCACCGCCGCCGAGACGCGCGCCGCGCCACGAACCGTCCGCCAGCCGGGCGAGGTCCCGATTCCCCGGACGCGACGCCCGCCGCGCCCCGTGGCGCCGGTACCCACCTTTCGGGATTCAGGATGGGCGGCCGTGCTCGCCGCCGTCGTGATCATCGTGCTGCTGCTCGCCGCCACCGCGGTCGGGCGGCTCACGCTCTGACCGGCCGTCTGGCGCTCCGCATCGTCTCAGTTCACGCCAGGCCCGCGCCATGCTCGCTCCTGCGCCTGGGGGTCGTCCAGAGGCACGCTCCGCCGCTCACCGGCGCTAACTGAACTTGGCACGCTGTTCGGACACGATCGCCAGACGCAATCGGGTCAGGCTGCGCTCCTTCCACGCTCACGCGGACCGCCGAGAAGTCCGAACGACCGGCATGAGCGGTCGACGGGGCGAAGTCGGGCAGGTCCGGGTTGGCTTGGCGCCGCTGAGCGGCGGTTTCCACCGCTAGGTGGCAATTCGGCGGACGGGCGCAGTATGCTGATACCGTGGGAAACGGAAACGGCTTGCTTGGCGCGCTCGATCCAGCTGAGCTGGCAGCTCTCGAGGCGGACTTCGAGACCGTTGCGCTGGCGTTCAAGAGCAGCCTCCATGAGCCAGGTGACCCGACTCCCTACGTCTACTTTCCGAGCGACGGGGTCGTCTCACTCCTCACCGTCCTCGCCAATGGAATGGCGGTCGAGCTCGGACATGTCGGGAGCGAAGGGATGGTCGACATCTCGGTCTTCCTTGGTCAGGAAGCTTCCGAATCGCGCATCATCGTCCAGGTTCCGGGGACGGCACAGCGGATGGAATCCAAGCGGTTCCGGAAGCATCTCGAGGCATTGCCCGGTCTCCGACGGATCATGGGTGCCTACGTCCTCGAGTTCTTCACGATGGTGGCGCAGACCACGGCGTGCAATCGTCAGCACACCATCCAGCAGCGCTTCGCCCGATGGGTCCTCATGACCCAGGATCGGACGGCACGCGCGGAGTTCCCGATCACGCAGGAGTTCCTGGCCGAGATGCTGGGAGTCACCAGGCCAAAGGTCACGGGCGCGGCCAGCCGACTTCGGCGACGAGGAGTCATCAGCTACCAGCGCGGCCGCATGACCGTCGATGATCGCTCTGGCCTTGAAGGCCTCGCGTGCGAGTGCTACGCCCTGGTGTGGGAACGCTTCGAGGAGTTCGAGGGCCGACAGCGGATGCAGGCATGACGTCGACGTCGGATGCGGCGCGTCCGCCGCTCAACGGCGCCAACTGAGCCGGAAGCGAACCCGGGGCCGATCTCCCCGCGCAGTCTGGCCACTCGCCCCTCCGCCACGTCGCCACCCATTGCACCCGCTTTCCTATCTGATTCTCATGCGCGGAGAGCAGGCGGCACTCTTTGCAAGTGTTCAGCCCGTGCGCGACCGCAAGCCGAGCGTGGGTGCTGCCGCGAACCGTCGTCGATTCTCTGCTGGTGAGAATCCATGACGCAGAAGGCGATATAGCTCTCTGCCCGTGAGAATCTGAAAGGAACGGATCACCGCGGGATCCGCCGAACTGAGCCGATGGGGCGCACAGGGCGAGGGAATCGGCGCGCCGCGGAGACCCCTGGTTGGGCTTGGCGCCGCTGAACGGCGATCTGCGTCAACCGGCGCGAGGAACGAGGATCCAGCGCATCAGCAGCGCGGCGATCATCAGGGCCACCCCGGCGAAGAGGACCATCGGCCATGGCGATCGATCTGCCGAGACCGCCTGTTCAGGCGCCTCGAGATCATCGCCACCGGAAATCGAGGCGCCCTCATCAACCGCCGACTCGCTCCGTTCGACCACCTGAGGCGCGGGCTCGGACGCTCCGGTGAAGGCGCCTCCGTCGGCTTCGCCGGCTGTGTCAAGCGTGGTCGGCTCCCGCCCCGCAGCCGAGGCGCCCGGGATCGAGAATTCCTCGGCGGCAGCGGAGTCGTCTTGCGGGCCGGAGTCCATCTGATTCAGTGCCGGCGCCGCAGTCCCGACAACCCCGACCATCGCCACCGCTGCGCCGGCCGCCAGGACCGGCGCAAAGAAGCGTCGCGCCCACCCGCCGAGCCGATCGACGCCAGATGCCTGCGCCTCGACCGGCGGAAGCAACCTGAGCGGCCGCGACGGCTGCACGTCAGGAAGATCGGCAAGTGCCGTGCGCAGCGCGCGGAGTTCGGACACGAGCTCGGTGCACCGGTCGCAGGAGGAGACGTGCGTCGTCAACGTGGCGTCCGCGGTCGCATCGGTTTCGTGTGACGCCAGCGCCGAGAGGTGCTCGTCGTCCGGATGATTCTGGTTCAGCATGCCATCGGTCAAGACGTTCTCATCCTGTGAAGAGTTCCCTGTGTTCGGCCAGCAGCTCCCGCAGCCGCAACCTGCCACGGTGGATACGTGACTTCACCGTCCCGAGCGCCGAGTGGGTCGTCGCGGCAACCTCGTTGTAATCCATCCCATACACGTCGCATAGCACCACGGCGGTGCGCTGATCCTCCGGGAGCGATCGAAGCGCCACCTCGAGGTGCCGATACATTTCGCTCCGGCCCGCCTCCATCACCGGGTTGACAGCTCCAGGATCCGGCAGCTCCGGTGCACCCTCGTCGGGGTCCGGCAGCGGGCTGGACGGGCGACGTTGCGCGCGGCGCAGGATGTCGTAGCTCGCGTTGGCGGTGATGCGCAGCAGCCAGGAGCGAAAGATCCCTCCCCGATACGAACCGATCGCCTTGTAGGCGTGAATGAATGCGTCCTGGGTCGCATCGGCCGCCTGATCGGGATCGCGAAGGAGGCGCCACGCCAGGCCATAGCAGGCGCCCTGGTAGTGCTCCATGAGCTGCGCGAAGGCCGTTCGGTCGCCGGACGCGGCCCGCGCGATCACCGCCACCTCGTCCGGGAGCGGCGGCGTGCGAGGCGCTGGTCTCTTCTGTGGGGCATCGGCCATGGGCTTCCTATAATGACGGCTCTCCGCGCCGGAGTGGCGGAATCGGCAGACGCGTCGGTCTCAAACACCGATGAGTGCAAGCTCGTGTGGGTTCAAGTCCCACCTCCGGCACCATCCTAATTTCGTGCTCAATCGGGCCGAATCGGGGCATGAGAGAGGCCCCGGACGGATCGACCGCCGGAGCCCTCTGTGTCCATGTTGTGTCCATTCGACGCCGGAGCCTAGCCGAGCGCCGCGTCGAGCCGATCGGCTGCTTCGCGCTGGAGCGCCGGCACGACTTGCGAGTAGACGTTCATGGTGACGGCGATGGTCGAGTGCCCGAGCGTCTCCATCACGACGCGCGGATGCACGCCCTGGGCGAGCAGGAGCGTCGCCGCGCCGTGGCGCAAGTCGTGGAACCGCATCCGCGGTAGCTCTGCGGCCGCTAGGAGCCGCTGGACGCTCGTGTCACGTCGCCAGAGTGCATCGGCGTCCCGATGCGCGTCGTGAACACGTAGCGGCCGTCCTGCCACGCCTCACCGGCTAGGAGCCGGTCCTGTGCTTGGAACCAGTCCCGTTGACGCCGCAGCGCGGTCACGGCGAATGCGGGCAGCGTCACCGTGCGCCGGCTGCGGCGCGTCTTCAGAGCATCCGCACCGATATCCCGTCACACCCGAAACGCCTCATTCGTGGCGTCGAACGAAGTGGTACGCGGAGGGCACCCGATGACCACTGAACCGGCCCGCGTGCCCGTGAGCGGTGCTCAGAAGGCCCCCTACGCCCCGCAGCCTCTCAGACGAATCCAAGGCCTTTTGGCGGGCGGTAGTGGCGGAATACACCCTTGAAGCGCACCACCTCTCTATCCTGGAGCGAGCCTGCGAGCAGCTCGACCGGCTGCGCCAGGCGCAGGCCGCCATTGACGAGCACGGCGTGCTCATCGAAGGCCGCTTCGGGCTCAAGCAGAACCCGGCCATTGCAATGGCCCGCGACGCCACGACCCTGCATCTGAGGTCGCTTCGCGAACTGGGTCTCGACCTGGAGTCGCCAGCCAGTCCGCGACCGCCGACGAGGTGGCGCTGATGCCTCGCGTTCGGAGTCGGCTCTCACGCGAGGCCACGCCACAGGGCCAGTGGCGTCAGCAGCGCGACGCCATGCTGAGCCGTGCTGAGTCCGGGACCCGCCCCGACGCCTGGTGGCGATTCGAGTCGAGCCGGCCCGACTTGGCTGCCGGGAGCGCCGTCGACATCTACGGCCATCTCATGAACGACTATGCCTCCGACCGGCTGCTCGGCGGCATCGAGTTAGACCCGGAGCGCAACCCGCGTCTCGCGCAGGCGATGACCAAGCTGCGCTATCTGCGCGACACCCGGTGCCTCGCCCCCGACGAGATCGCAGACATTCACCGCCGCGCCGCCGAGGAGCGCCATCCGGGGCCGCTGGGCGTGGCGATCCCGCGTCATGCGAGAGGCCGAGCGATGAGCCGCATTCGCAGCCGCCGCAGCAAGGGTCCCGCCGGCATCGACTTATCGCTCGACGACGAGCTGGATGTTCGGCTCGGCCGTGGCACGCCGGCCACCCGGCTGGCGGTGCAAGTCCTCGACGCGCACCCCTGGAAGCTGCCGCGCTTCTACATCGCAGACGCTCTAGCAGCGGCGCAGCAGGGCGACCGAGACGCTGCTCTGCATTTGCTCGGCGACGCACGGTCGCACCTCGGGCGCATGGCCAGGCGTGCGCGACGACACCAACCTCGGCCAGGGGGCCGAGGCCGCCGCAGCCGCGAAGATAACCGAGATCGGGCTGGGGCGCAGCATGTGCTATGGCCCGTG
>JBPCKH010000259.1:0-5846 GCA_051004475.1 Candidatus Limnocylindria bacterium
GAGTATAGCACCTCGTAGATCGCGCTCCGAAGGATCGTACGCTCGACGCGGCCGAGCTCCGGGACAGGAATGAGGGGCGCCTCGGCGGCGATCCGGGCGTCGAGGTCGGCCCGGTGCTCGTTGACCCCTCCGACGATATGCGCGGCGTGCGCGCGAACCTCGTCGGCGACGTCACGTTCGGTCGCCAGCCGGTCGAGTGCCTTCGCGGCGTTGCCGGGCCGAAACTCATCCTCGAACAGGGCCAGGAGCGCAAGGCGTCGAGCGAGCATTCCGGCGGTGGATGCCTGATGCCCACGGGTCGTCCGCGCCGGCACGGCCTAGCCCCGATCCCGATGCAGCCGCGCCGCTATTCGCGAACGCACGCCACGATGGACAAGCGCGGGGTGCTCCCGGGTCCACTGCGCGATCAGCGCTGGCACGCGCGCCTCGGCTGACTCCGATGCGACCCTGATCGCGTTCTCGATCATCCGCGCCTTCGCCCGTCCGTGGGTGACAATGCTCACCCCTTTCACGCCGAGCAGCGGAGCGGCCGCGTAGCCCTCGTAATCGAAGCGCGCCTTCAGGCGATCGAACCCCGGCTTGAGCGCAAGAAGTGCGATCGGCGCGATCGGTCCATGGTTGAGGTCCTCGCGCATCGCTCGAAAGATGAAGCCCGAGATGCCCTCGAAGAACTTGAGCACGACATTGCCGACGAATCCGTCGCATACGACGACGTCGGCGCGGTGCGCGATCAAGTCGTGCGCTTCGACATTGCCGACGAAATGGAGATCGAGTGCAGCGAGCTTGGCATGGGTCTGGCGGGCAAGATCGTTGCCCTTCTCGACCTCTTCGCCGATGTTCAGAAGGCCGATGCGCGGATTGCGGACGTGCAGCACATGCTCCGCGAAAATGGCACCCATGGCCGCGAATTGCACGAGATTCTCAGGATCAGAGTCGACGTTGGCCCCCACGTCGAGCAGCATGACCGGACCGGTGGCGGTGGCCATGTGCGCCGGCAGTGCCGGCCGGTCGATCCCCTCGATTCGTCCGAGGCGGAACACGGCGGCGGCCATGGTCGCTCCGGTTGATCCAGCGCTGACGACGGCATCTGCGTCCTCATCGCGTACGAGATCGGTGGCCACGACGATGGAAGCTCGGCGTTTCGAGCGTAGCGCCGACGCGGGATGCTCCCCCATCCCGATCACCTCGGGGGCGTCAACGAAGCGGACGGTCGCTGGCAGCGCGGTGCCGTACTCCGCGACCTCGCGCTCGAGGCGCGGGACGTCACCGGCGAGAATGACCTCGTCGGCGCTGTGCGATGCGTAGTCGATTGCGCCGCGAACGATCTCGCGAGGGGCGTGATCGCCTCCCATCGCGTCGACCGCGATTCGCATGCGAGCTTAGCGCTGGCCTTCGACCGGGGTGACCGGCTCGATCGTCACGGCCTCGCGGCCCGCATACCAGCCGCACGTCGGGCAGACATGGTGTGCGCGCTTCAGCTCGTGACAGTGGTCGCACTCGACGAGCGGTGGTGCGCTGATGGCGAGGTGCGCGCGCCGCTCACCCTGGCGCGCCTTTGATACCTTTCGCTTGGGGACGCCCACGCGGAACTCCTTGACCGATATGTGACGGGACGCCGCAGTATAGCCGGACCGCCGTTTCGCTGGCGAATGACCGTCGCGGTCTTGCGGCGGTCAGCCCAACCCTGCAGCGCAGGCTTTGACCGATATTCCAGCGCTCGGGTGGCACGAATGAGGCCTCCACGCAGCGCTCGTGCGTGGCGTGATCCGATATTTCCTCCGTTTCCGGCCCAGACAGCTTGCCGCGCGGGCTTTAGCCGAAATTTCGGTGCTGCTCGCGCGGGCGGCCCGCGCAGAAGAGGTAGCCGGGCCACCTGACGCACCGTAATCTCGGCCGAATCCTGCGCGGGCGAAGACCCTCAGTCGTCGCGATCGCCCAGGAGCGCGGCAAGGCCCGCCAGGCGCGGGTCGATCTCGTCGCCGCCGTGCGTGTGGTCGCCCGTATCCATGCGTCCGCCGCACTCGACGCAGAGTCCGGGGCAGTCCGGCCGGCAGAGTGGGTGCATCGGATCGGTGAGCGCCAGTTCGTCATGAAAGACACTGTCGAAGTCGATCTCGTGATGTTCGTCGATCCGGAGGCTGACATCGTCCCCATCGACGGGCACCAGCGCCCCGGTGTCCGGATCGATACTCGGGAGGAATTCCTCGTCCACCTCGACACGCACCTCCTCCATATACGCATCGGTGCAGCGAGCGCAGGTCCGTCGCAGCGGGGCACGAACGTTTCCGCGGACGATGATGCCGCGATTCGTGCGCTGGAGGCGCAGGTCAGCATCGAGCGGTCCGGCGAGCTCGACATCGGTGCCAAGCGTCACGTATCGGTCCCGGAGCCGAACGTCGCGGATCGCGCCGGGCGGCTCGTGGAGGAGCCCCGCGACGTTGTACGAGATCATGGCCGGGTCGCGGTTCTGGCCTGCTCCTCGGAATCCACGCCGATCGCGCCGGTCTGGGGCCTGGCGTCATTGGTGCCGGACGGGCGATGGCGCTCGTCGAGCATGTCGATGCCGCGCTTGATGCTGGTGAGCGCCTTGATGCACTCGCCCTCGAGGCGGATCAACACGCCGGCGGCGTACTCATCCGCGCCACTGCGCACCTCGCGCGCCTCGCCCTGGGCCTGGTCGAGGAGCTCTCCCGCGCGTTGTTGAGCCGCACGGACCAGCTCGCGCTCCTCCAGCATCTGAGCAGCCTGCTCCTGGGCGCGGGCGATGATATTGTCGCCCTCGTCACGCGCGCGCTCAGTAATGCGGCCGGCCTCCTCGGTGATGCGTTTCGCCTGCCGGACTTCGTCGGGCACCGACGAGCGAAGCTGGTCGATCAGCTCGAGAATGGTCGCCTGGTCGAGTACAACGTTATTCGTCAGTGGCAGCCGCTTCCCGGCTGTCACCAGCGACTCGAGGCGTTCGACCAGGAAGATGATATCCGTGGCACGGCCCTCCTTGGAGCGCGATTATACGCGTGGGTCGGCGTTGAGCCGGCCGGTCAGCGCTGCGGCGACCGCCGACGGAACCATGGGACTGATATCACCACCGAAGCGCGCCACCTCCTTCGTCAGCGACGAGCTCACATAGCCGAATTCGAGCGCGGTCATCAGGAAGGTCGTATCGACCTCGGGGGCGAGCTTGCGATTGGTGAGCGCCATCTGAAGCTCCGCCTCGAAGTCGCTCACCGCGCGCAGGCCGCGAACGATGAAGCCCGCGCCGTGATGGCGTGCAAACGTCACCGTCAGGCCGTCGAACGCATCCACGCTCACGTGGGACCCAAGATCGGCGACGCAGCGGACGATGAGGTCGACCCGCTCCTCGATACTGAAGAGTGGCTCCTTCTTCGGATTGTTCAGCACACCGATGACGAGCCGATCGAACAGGTGCGAAGCGCGCTGAGCGACATCGAGATGCGCATTCGTCATGGGGTCGAAGGAGCCGGGGAAGACCGCCACCCGTGTCATCGGCCAGGTGCCTCCAGAAAGCTGAGCATCGTCTCGCCGAACCGGCGTTGCCTGACCGATTGAAGGCTCGCCATTTCGTGCACCTCTGTTCGCCAGAAGTGCTTGATCACGACCATCGCGTCGCGAGCCAGGTGAGGCTCGACCGCACGAAGCGGCGCCACGATAGCACGCAGCTCATACGGCGGATCGAGGAAGACGAGGTCCCATGGGCCCTCGTGTGTCCCGGAAAGGAAGCGTTCCATGTCGGACGCAGCGACGGTCGCCGCAGCGGCAAGGTCAGTCCGCTCGAGGTTCGCGCGCAGCGACACGATCGCTGCGCGCGAATGCTCCACGAACGTGACGTGCACCGACCCGCGCGAGAGTGCCTCGATCCCGATGGCGCCGCAGCCAGCGTACAGGTCCAACACGCGCGCCTCCGGCACGCGGTGGCCGAGGATGCCGAACAGGGTCTCCTTCACTCGGTCGGTGATCGGCCGGGTGCCCCGGCCGCGGGGCGCAATCAGCGGATGGCCGCGCGCCACGCCCGCAATGACGCGCATCAGGCCGCGTCACCATCATCTTCGATCGGTGCGAAGTCCCGCTGAAGGCGTGCCAGCAATGGGCGCGCCGCGAGAGACGGATCGGCACCGATGACGTCATCGGCAAGCCCGCGCGCACGCTGCGCAAGCTCGATGTGACGGGGATCGAATAGCGACGCCACCCGCAGCGGCGGGAGGCCGGACTGGCGGGTTCCGAGCAGGTTGCCAGCGCCGCGCAGCGCAAGGTCAGACTCAGCGATCGCGAAGCCGTCCGTCGACCCGCGCACCACCTCCAGGCGACGGGTGGCCAGCTCATCGGTCACATCCGACAAGAGGATGCAAAAGGACCGATGCGGGCCACGGCCCACGCGGCCGCGCAATTGGTGCAGCTGCGCCAGACCGAAGCGCTCGGCATCCTGGATGAGGATCACGCTCGCATTCGGCACGTCGATGCCGACCTCGATCACCGTCGTAGCCACCAGCAGGTCCATGTCGCCGGCCGCGAAAGCGGTCATCGTCGTGTCGCGGACATCGGCCTTCTGCTGGCCGTGGACCATCCCGATCCGCAGCTGCGGCAGGGCCGCGCGCAGACGCTCCGCCTCAGCCTCCGCGCTCGCCACCTGGAGCGCCGCGGACTCCGCAACGAGCGGCACCACCACGAATGACTGGCGTCCCTCGGCTGCCTCCGCGGCCAGGAAGGATTCGATCTTCGGCAACGCCCGTCGATCGCGGACCTCGGTGCGGATCGGCTCGCGACCGGGTGGCAGCTCGCGGATCGTGGTGATCGACAGGTCGCCGTACACGCTGAGCGCGAGCGTTCGGGGAATCGGCGTGGCGGTCAGCGCCAGCACGTGCGGCTCGCCGCCGCTGCCTTTCGCCTGGAGCGCAGCCCGTTGCCCCACGCCGAAACGATGCTGCTCGTCCACGATCACAAGGCCCAGGCGGGGGAACTCGACGGCCTCGCTGATCACGGCGTGCGTTCCGATGACAACGTCTGCCGCGCCGGCCGCAATGGCATCGTGGATTTCGCGCTTGCGTGCGGCGGGGAGCGAGCCGGATAGGAATTCGGCGCGAACGCCGAGACGTTCGAGGAGTGGCGCCAGGCCGGCGTGATGCTGCCGTGCCAGGATCTCAGTCGGCGCCATCAGGGCTCCCTGCCATCCGGCACGCACCACTGCGGCCAGCGCGACGGCGGCGACCGCGGTCTTTCCACTGCCGACGTCCCCCTGGAGCAGGCGCCGCATCGGTCGGTCCGTGGCGATGTCCTCGAGGATCTCGGCCATTGCCGCTGCCTGGTCGCCAGTCAGCGTGAACGGCAACGCGTCGATGATCTCGTCACGATCCGCATCGTTCACCCCGATGCGGGGTGCCTTCAAGCCGGCTCTCGCTTCCCTCGCCTGGGCCAGCGTCAGCTGCAGGGCGAGCAGCTCGTCGAAGGCGAGCCTGTCGAATGCTGCGCCCACATCGGCCGCTTCCTCGGGAAAGTGCGCCGTGCGGAGCGCGGCGTCCAGGGCGAGGAGACCACCGCGTTCCGCATCGGTCAACGGATCGACCACGGATGGCAGCGCATGCTCGAGGACTCGCGCGAGGAGCTCGCGCAGCCGCTTCTGCGTCACGCCGGCGGTCAGGGGGTACACCGGCACCACACGCGCGGTGTGGACCGACTCGCGCCCGACCGGGCTGAACTCCGGGGAGGTGAACTGAAACAGCCAGCCGCGCTGGGTCACTTTGCCGGAGACGATCACCTCGTCTCCGGGGTGAAGCCGGCGCTCGACGTATCGGCGGCCGAACCAGGTCGCCTCCGCGCTGCCGGTGGTGTCGGTC
>JBPCKH010000260.1:0-3769 GCA_051004475.1 Candidatus Limnocylindria bacterium
ATCTCACCGCGGCGCTCACGACGCCCGCCTGCCCGCTCAAGGCGACCGTCGAGAGCGACATCGGCGACGCGCTCAGCGCCCTCGGTGCCGCGACCGTCCGTGTCGACTGGGCCAGCAACGTGAAGCGCAGCTTCGGCGGCCCGGCGGCGGACCTGATTCCAGGCGTCCGGAACACGATCGCGGTGGCGTCCGGCAAGGGCGGCGTCGGCAAGTCGACGGTGGCGGTGAACCTGGCCGTCAGCCTGGCCCGCGACGGCGCGAAGGTAGGCCTGCTGGACGCCGATATCACCGGCCCGAACGTGCCGATCATGATGGGCACCCAGGGCGCGCATGTCACCGGCACCGGTGGCAAGCCGAACCCGGTCGTTGCCCACGGCGTGCAGATGATGTCTATCCAGTATTTTCTCCAGGCCGATGCGCCGGTCATCTGGCGCGGGCCGCTGATCCACAGTGCCATCGCCCAGTTCCTGCGTGACGTCGAGTGGGGCGAGCTCGACTACCTCGTCATCGATCTGCCTCCGGGGACCGGTGACGCCGCGCTCAGCCTGAGCCAGCTCATCCCGCTGACCGGTGCGGTGATCGTGACCACTCCGCAGGAGGTCAGCCTGCTCGACGCGCGAAAGGCGGTCGGCATGTTCAACAAGGTGAACGTCCGTACGCTGGGAGTGATCGAGAACATGAGCGGATTCGTCTGCCCGAACTGCAGCGACGAGCACGATATCTTCGGGTCCGGTGGCGGCGAGAAGATCGCGCGCGAGCTGGAGCTCGAGGTGCTCGGCCGCATCCCGCTCGAGCCCGCCGTCCGCGCCGGTGGCGACGCGGGAGTACCGATCACATCGGCGCACTACCCCTGCGGCGAGGACTCGAGGGCCGCGGCAGCGCTTCGCGAGGTTGCCCGCATCGTGGCGGGCAAGGTGAGCGTGCTGGCGGCCCCGGCGATGGTGGGCAGCGGCTCCATCTGAGGCTCCGGCTGAATGCATGCCAACAGGAGCAGGTGTCAAGGCGACCGACCGCCGGATGGACCGTCGCGCGCGAACGGAAGTGCCCCCCACGGGGTATTGCAGCGGGGAGGCTCGATGGAGACACTGCGCGCATGCGAATCGCTGTCATCGCAGACATCCATGCCAACCTGCCGGCGCTCCGTGCGGTAATCGACGATATCGCCGACATCGGCGTCGATGCGACCTATTGCGTCGGCGACGTCGTGGGCCGCGGCCCGCACCCGAACGAGACCGTCGAGCTGATACGGAGCCTGGAGATCCCGACCGTGCAGGGCAACTGGGACGAGGCGGTGGGCATGGACCGCGATCAGACCGGCGCCGCATGGGCCTCGAGCGGGGCCGAAGCCGCCGGCACTGCATCGATGCGCTGGACCGCCGAGACCATGAGCGATGAGCACCGGTCGTGGCTGCGGCAGCTTTCCAGGACGTTGCGCGTCACCGTCGACGGCCGATCCGTCCATCTTTTCCACGGATCGCCGCTGCGCGAGAACGAGTACCTGTGGTCCGATCGTCCCTCGCGGATCATGGCCAGGATCGCGAGCGACGAGGCGGATGACATCTTCTGCTTCGGCCACACGCACGAGGCCTTCCACCGGGTCGTCGGCGAGGCGCACTTCGTAGCGTGTGGCTCGGTCGGATGCGGCACGCAGGGCGATGCGCGGGCACGCTACGCGGTCATCTACATCGGGAACCCCGACATCGCGATCGGCTTCCGCTCGGTCGACTACGACCATCTCTCGGTCGTGCGTGACCTGACCGGCAACGGCCTCTCGGTCGATCTGCTGCGGATCCCGCCTGCGCCGCACCCGCATGTCACGGGAGAGGTCCGCCAGGCCTAGGCGGTCTTCCCTTCCTTCTCATACGGCCTGCCGACTGCGGCAGGGGCGATGCTACGACCCACCACGCCGGCCAGGATCACGATCGTCACGATGTAGGGAAGAGCACCGTACACCTGTGACGGAATGGCGGCCATGATGCCGCCGAGCTCCGCGTACTCGCCACCCGGCGGCCGGATCCGGACCGCCTGCCCGAAAGCGCCCGAGAATGCGAAGAGAATCGCTGCGCCGAAGGCGCCGATGGGTGTCCAGCGGCCGAAGATGACCGCGGCCAGCGCGATGAAGCCCCGACCGGCGGTCATGTTGTTCTGGAACGAACCCGTACCCTCGAGGGTGAGGTAGGCGCCTGCCAGCCCGACGAAGATGCCGCCGACGATCACGTTGCGGTAGCGCAGCCGGACGACGTTGATGCCAACCGTGTCGGCCGCCCGTGGATGCTCGCCAACCGCGCGCGTGCGCAGGCCCCAGCGCGACCGGAAGAGCAGGACCTGGAGCAGAATCACGAGAACGATCACCGACATTGCGACGGGCCCCTGGCTCAGGAACATGTCGATCAGCCAGCCGACGATCGGTAGGTCCGTGACCTCGCGCGGCACGTCGAACGACGAGAATGTTCCGGCCCCGAGGCGTGGATTCGGCGAGATGAGCAGACGGTTGAGGTAGCCCGTGAGCCCGAGCGCCGCAATGTTGATGATCGTTCCGCTGATGATCTGGTCGGCCGATATGGTGATCGAGAGCCAGGCGTGGAGCGCCGACAGCAGCATTGCGACCGCGATCGCAGCAACGACGCCGACGAGGAGCGCTGTGGTGATGCCGAAGGGTCCCCACGCCTCGCCGCCGAACGTCTGCTGGAAGAGTCCTGCCGCAAGGAAGCCGGCAAAGGCACCGGACAACATCATCCCCTCGATGCCGATGTTCACGATCCCAGACCGCTCGTTCATGATTCCGCACATCGCGCCGAGCGCAATGGGTGCCGACAGTCCGAGGACGATCGGCGCGATGCCGGGGGTCACCTCGATCAGGTAGCCGATGAACTGGAAGAGGACGCCGATGATCGGGATGCCGTACACGACGTCCATCAGATCGAGCCGCTGCCGTAGGTCTTGGAGACCGTCTGAAGCTCATCGGGCTCGACGGAAGGAGCGCGGATGCGGAGCGCTCGACGGATGAGGATGTCGGCGGCCAGGAACAGGAGAATGGTCGCCTGGATCACGTCGATGATCTCGACCGGAATGCCCGCCTGGATCTGCATCAGACCGGACCCGGCGCGCAGCGTGCCGAAAAGCAGGGCGGCGAACATGATGCCGACGGGGTGGGCGCGACCCAGGAGTGCCACCGAGATGGAGTCGAAGCCGATCGACGTTCCGTACGAAGCGTTCATGAAGTGGCTGATCCCCAGGATCTGCCCCGCGCCGGCAAGTCCGGCCAGCAGGCCGCACAGGGACATCGTCAGGATCGTGATGAGGGCGGGTCTCATCCCCGCGTAGCGAGCGGCATCCGGGTTGGCGCCCACCGTTCGGATTTCGAAGCCGAGCGTACTCCGCCACAGGAGCCACCAGATGGCCGGCACGAGCGCAAACGCAATGAGCACCCCGAGATGGATGCCACTGCCGAAGAAGACGGGCAGCTCCGCGTTGCCGAGCGGGCCGGTGCGCGAGAACGAGAAGCCCGGAGCCTCCAGCGGCCCGGTGATGAGGTAGCCGATGAGCGCGCCGGCGATGAAGTTGAGCATGATCGTGGTGACGACTTCATGCGCGCCGGTCCACGCCTTCAGCGCCCCCGGGATGAACCCCCACGCCGCACCGAGCAGGGCACCCGCCGCGATCGCGGCGGGGATGGCCACCAAGGGAGACGCACCAGCGACGAGGGCACCGACAGCGGCTGACCCGAGCGCGCCCATCAAGAACTGGCCCCTGGCCCCAACGTTTAAGA
>JBPCKH010000261.1:0-8247 GCA_051004475.1 Candidatus Limnocylindria bacterium
GCTGCTCGGTGCCGCTCATGGTGATCGCCTCCTCCATCGGTGGAGACTGACAAACTCACTGAGCAGTTATCGGTGACAAAGTCGTTGAGCAACAACAGGTTGGGCCTGCCGGATTGCGTCCGCCTGCTACCCTCTGGAAGCGCCTCCAGAAAATTCGGGTCAGAGTTGGAGGAACGAATCGTCGAATGGCCGTCACGCTCTCGGACGTCGCTCGACAGGCGGGGGTCTCGCAGGCCACCGCATCGCGCGTGCTGAACGGCAGGCGCCACGTCGCGGTAACCACGCGCCTCCTGGTGGAAGCGGCGGCGCGTGATCTCGACTACATCCCCAACCGAGCCGCGCGCGATCTCTCGACGTCGCGCACGGCCACCGCAGCGCTCCTCGTTCATCATGCTCAATACCCCGCCCACGGCGAGGGCACGTTCTCATCGCGAGTGGTGGACGGTGTCTCTCACGCCTTGCGTCGCGCTGGCTACGACCTGCTCTACGTCCCGGTCGATGACTCCGCTGTCGCGCGGGTCGCGGGACTGGCTGCGGTTCGGTCTGGTCGCAGCGACGGCGTATTGGTCCTGGGGCCGGCCTTCCCAACCGCCGCACTGACGGCGTTACAGTCCTCCGGTCGGCCGATGGTGACGATCGACGCGCGCCTGCCGGGCTGCGATTCGGTCATGGCCGCGAACCGGGCTGCGATGGTTGATCTGACGCGTCACCTCGTCATCGACCACGAATACCGCCGCCTGGCCTGCTTGGCCGGACCATCGCGCTGGCCAAGCACCGCCGAGCGAATCGCTGGAATCCGCGCCGAGGCGCGGCGGATCGGTGCCGAGGTTCGCGTTATCCACGCCCGACAGACGACCATGCGCGATGGCGTCGAATGCGCAGCCCGACTGATCGACGAATCGCCGGATGCGATCCTTGCCGTCAACGACGCGATGGCCATCGGTGCGATGCATCGCCTTCGCAGCATGGACGCTGACCGACGGCCGGCGATCACCGGCTTTGACGACATCGCCTGGGCGCAACTCACCGATCCGCCGCTCACGACCGTGTCGGTCGATGCGGAGATCATGGGCGCCGAGGCCGCGCGGCTGCTGATCGACCGGATCGGCTCACCTGATCATCACTCGCTTCCGGCTCGCGAAGTCCGCGTGCCGGCCACCCTGCGCCTGCGTCGTCGTGCGGCTGCAGCGACCGCATCGGTTCATCCTGATGGACCGATTATCCGAGGAGGAGAGGCACACCATGGGGAGCTACGAACGACGGCATCAGTGGCGGCTCACGACCGTCCTCGCCAGCATCGTGCTGGTGGTTTCCGCGTGCACGGCCGGTGATGACGCCAGTCCGGAAGCCGGCGGGACCGATGGCGGCGGCGGTGGAGATGCGGGCGAGGTCGTCATGATCTCGAGCCAGCTCGTGCCGACCGAAGAGCAGGAGACGATGCGCAACGAGATCCTGGCCGACTTCGGTGGGACCGTTGAATTCATCGGCGCCGAGCCGGGTCCATTCAATGACCAGATCCGGGCGCAGGAGGAGGCCGGCGAGGGCGAGATCAGCATCATCGGTGGCCTGGACGGTGAGTTCAGCGCCTTTGCTGCCGACGACCTCCTGATCGATCTGTCCGATGTTGCCGAGGAGCTGGCCGACCTCGGCATCAACGAAGACTACCTGGAGCTCGGGAAACTGGGCACCGACCAGCAGCTCTACATCCCGTGGATGCAGGCGACCTACATCATGGTCGCCCGGAACGAGGCGCTGGAGTTTCTGCCCGACGGTGCCGACGTCAACACCCTCACCTGGGATCAGATCACCGAATGGGGTGCCAACATCGAGGCGGAGACCGGGGAGCGGCGACTCGGCTTCCCGGCCGGCGAGGACGGGCTGCTGCATCGGTTCTTCCAGGGCTATGCGTATCCGGCCTTCACCGGTGGCGTGAACACGACCTTCACCGGCGACGGCGCCAACGAGATGTGGACCTGGATGCAGGACACCTGGCAATACGTGAACCCGCAGTCGACGACCTATGGCTTCATGCAGGAGCCGCTCCAGCAGGGCGAAGTGTGGGTCGCCTGGGACCATGTCGTCCGCCTCATCGATGCGCTCGAATCCGATCCCGAGGCGTTCACCGCCTTCCCGGTCCCGTCCGGGCCGGAGGGCAAGGCCTTCATGCCGGTCATCGCCGGCCTGGGCATCCCCGCCAGCGCAGCGAACCCGGAAGGCGCCAAGGACTTGATCCGGCACCTGCTCCAGCCCGAGACACAGGCCACCACGCTCACCAGCGTGTCCTTCTTCCCGGTCATCGGCGCCGATCTGCCGGGCGACCTGAGCGCCGGCCTCCAGGCGGAGGCGGACGCCGTGGCCGCGCAGCAGGAGGCGGAGGATGCACTGCCGGCCCTGCTGCCGGTCGGGCTCGGCGAGGAGGGCGGGGCGTACAGCCAGGTCTTCCGGGACGCCTTCCAGCAGATCGTGATCGACGGGCAGGATCCGTCGAGTGTCCTCGAAGCCCTGCTGCCGAATCTGCAGGCGGTGTTCGAGACAAGCGGAGCGGCCTGCTGGGCACCGGACCCGGCGAGCGATGGCCCCTGTCAGGCGAAATAGGGGTGGCACCTGATCGGTCCGGGGTGGCGGCCTCCGTCGCCCCGGACCACCGACCATGACCGCGCGGCTGGGGTGGGCGCCCTACGCCCTCCTGCTTCCATCGGCCCTGTTTCTCGTCGTCTTCTTCGCCACACCCATGGTGCAGGCCTTCGGACTGGCGTTCCAGCAGCCTGACGGGAGCTTCGGGCTTTCAAGCGTCGAGCGGATGCTCGGCGACACGAGCTTCAGGAGCGCGCTGCTCACGACTCTGGCGCTCGTCGTGCTCGTCATCCCGATCCAGTTCGCGCTCGCCATGTCGATGGCGCTCGTCATCAATGCCAGGCTCAAGGGCCAGGGCATGTGGCTCTACGTCTACGCCCTTCCGCTCGGGATCAGCGAGCTCGCGGCCGGCATCGTGTGGGTCAGCATCTTCACGCAGTCGGGCTGGCTCAACTCGATCCTGATGGGCATCGGCATCATCGACTCCCCCATCACCTGGCAGAGCGCCGAGACGCCGTGGCTGCTCATCGGCTGCGTGGTCATCGCGGAGGCGTGGCGGGCGACCTCCATCATCATGATCATCCTCGTCGCCGGGCTGCAGTCGATCCCGCGCGAGTTCATGGAGGCGGCCGATGTCTACGGCGCCACGAACTGGCAGAAGATCCGGCGTGTCGTCCTGCCGATGCTGCGCCCCAGCCTGCAGGTCGCGCTCATCCTGCGCACCATCCTCGCCTTCCAGGTCTTCGCCACCGTCATCGCGCTGGCCGGTAGCGGCCTCGACGTGCTGGCCGGCGAAGCGCAACGCTGGGCGACCGACATCGACAACGACAATGTGGCCGCCGCCTACGCCGGGCTGATCCTGCTCCTGTCGCTCTTCAGCACCGTGCTGTTCCTGGTCCTGCTGCCGACGCGCGAGGAGCACCAGGCATGACCAGCACCACCAACGAGGTTCCGCTGCCCCGACGCCGATCCGGGCGCGAGCGGCTCGTCGGCCGCGGCCTCACCTACCTGGCTGCCACGATCCTGGCGCTCTTCATCCTCGTGCCGATCTACCTGATCGCCGTTTCGGCGTTCACGCCGCGTGAGAGCGCGTTCGACTTCCCGCGAAGCGTCATCCCCACCGAGGTGAGCACCGATACGATCCTCTTCTTCCTCAACGCGTCCGGGGTGATCGACGCCTTCTGGCGCAGCGTGATCGTGGCGCTCATCACGCTCGGGCTCTCGCTCCTGATCGGGGCACCTGCCGGCTACGCCATCGCGCGCTACGCGTTCCGTGGACGCGGCGGGTACCGGCTCGTCATCCTGGCCACCCGGGCCTTCCCGATCGTGATTCTCGCCATCCCGCTGGCGGTGACGTATCGAGTCTGGGGCATCGACGACACCGTCATCGGCGTCGCGCTCATGCATACCGCGCTGGCCCTGCCCTTCACCGTGTTGATCACGTCGAGCGTGTTCATATCGGTCCCGCGCGAGCTCGAGGAGGCCGCCCAGACGCTCGGATGCAACCCCCTCCAGGCCTTCCTGCGCATCTCGATGCCACTCGCCCTGCCGGGCCTGGCTGCCGCCACCATCTTCACCTGGGTCCTCTCTTGGAACGACGTGTTCGCCGCCGTGATCCTCACGCTCCGCAACCCGACGCTGCCGGCCAAGATTCTGACCGCGCTGACCCAGTCGCCGATCTACTACCAGTTTGCGGCCGGTTTCGTGATGCTCATCCCGAGCGTCGTCGTCATCTTCTTCATCCGCAGGTACCTGCTCGGCCTGTGGGGCCGAGTCGTCAAGTGATCACCGTGGAGCGCGCGAACGCGAGCGACCGACTCCGCCGGATACCGATCGGATCGGGGGCAGGCCCGACCGGAGAGCGCGACGCTGCCAATCAGTTGTCCGGCACCGGTCCCAGCGGTGAACTGACGCAGCCGGAGGCCATCGGTCCGCCGCGCACCGGTGTGTTCGGTGGCTGGCCGACTCAAGCCGCTCGCGAGCCGATCCGAACGCATCCCACCCCGACAGGAGGAGTACGTGGCTGAGATCCGCGTGGAGCGCGTATCGAAGATCTACAGGCAGACGCGAGCCGTGGACGACGTGTCGCTCACGATCAATGACGGCGAGTTCATGGTGCTGCTGGGTCCGTCCGGCTGCGGCAAGACGACGCTGCTGCGCTCGATCGCCGGGCTCGAGCAGATCGACGGTGGACGGATCGTCATCGGCGACCGGGACGTCACCGACCTCCCGCCGCGCAAGCGCAACATCGCCATGGTCTTCCAGAGCTACGCCGTCTTCCCGCATATGACCGTGTTCGAGAACATCGCCTTCGGCCTGCGGATGCACAAGTCGTCGAAGGCCGATGTCCAGAAGCAGGTGCGGGAAGCTGCCGAGCTGCTGCACATCGAGAACCTGCTGGACCGATACCCAGCGCAGACCTCCGGCGGTCAGCGGCAGCGCATCGCGGTCGCGCGCGCGCTTGCCATGCAGCCGCAGGTCCTCCTCATGGACGAGCCGCTGTCAAACCTCGATGCGCTGCTGCGCCTCGAAGCGCGCGCCGAGCTGAAACGCCTGCTCAACGAGATCGGATCAACGACGATCTACGTGACTCACGACCAGGTCGAGGCGATGAGCATGGGTGATCAGGTGGCCGTCATGCGCTCCGGCAAGATCGTCCAGGTCGGCGATCCGCTGACGATCTACGACGGGCCGATCGATCGCTTCGTGGGAGGCTTCATCGGCAATCCGCCGATGAACTTCCTGCCGGTCGAGGTCTCCCGGCGGGATGGCGGTCGGGTTGCCGAGCTCGCCGATGCCGGCGACATCCGGCTGGGGCCAGCGGACGCACTCGGCGACCGGGAGGGATCGGTGATGCTGGGCATTCGCGCGGAGAACGTCGAAATCGTCAACGCTGATAACGCCCCGTCGATCCGGGCCCGCGTTCTCGTCGTCGAGCCGCTGGGCTCTCACAACCTCGTGACCCTCGCCGTCGGAGGCGAGCAGCTCAAGGCGACCACCCGACCCGATGAGCGGCTGGAACGCAACCAGGAGGTCGGCGTTCGGATCGACGTCGAGCGCATTCGGTGGCTCGATATCGAGCACGGTATGGCCCTGGACGCCGAGGACGCGGGGCCCGGCGCCGGAATGGGCGCGCCGACGCCGGAGGAGCGCGACAGCGACGACACCTGAATGAAGCCACTCGACGCCGGGACGGGCCGGCTGTGCGCTTCGTTCGACACCGGCTCCGCCGCATGGCTCTCACTGGGCGCTCCGCACGCACGGCACGGCTTCGTGGAGCTCTCGGCGCTGCCGCCGTTCGACGAGAGCATGCGCGGCGACCCGGATGCCACTCGCCGACACCGGCTGGAGATGACGCGCCCCGAGCACGCGTTCCTGTCCGTCGAGATCGACGGCGAACGGCCACTTCTGAAGGCCGACCCATCTCACCCTTCCCGTCCGCGATGGAGCGGCGCCGGCCTAGCCGTCGAGGTCGAAGCCGAGCCGGACGCCTCGGTCATTCGTCAGCTGTGGGCCTTCGGCGCTGGATCCAACCCGAACGTGCGGATCGCGGCCCGTGGGCGGGTCTACCGGCCGGCGCTTGCAGAGCTCCCCGAGCTGGATTCACCCGTGCACACGGGCGTGCATACGACGTTGGTAGTGGCCGGCGATACGGTGCGCTGGGAAGCGCCGGACCTTCCGGGCACCGCGATGGTATCGGTCCTCGGCTGCCGGGTGGACTGGCAAAGGGTCGGAGATCGCCTCGTCGGGTCGATGACGTGGCCGCCAGACGCCGAGCCGCGCTCGTTGATGATCGAGGCGCATCTCGGCCTGTTGCCGATTCGCGGCGTGCCGACGGCATCCTCGAAAACGACCCGCAATCGGCTGACCGATCGGGCCCTCGCGTATGTGCGCGGATGCACGGTGCTGCGCGTCGCGAGCGACGAGCGCGCGATCCTCACCGATCACCGCATGCTGCCGCTGTCCTGGACGCGCGACGCCTACTGGCAGTCCCTGGCGCTGCTCGCCGCCGATGGTCAGGAAGACCGCATGCGCGTCGCCGACCATCTCCGCTGGCTGTGGCGACGCTGTGAACGCCCCGATGGCCGATGGGTTCGCAGCCACCATGCCAATGGGCGGCGCAAGGACCTCGCCTTCCAGGCCGATCAACAGCTCTACCCGCTCGTCGAGCTGGCCGACTACTGGCGCCTGACCCGGACCCTGCCCGACGGCATCGACTGGCCAGCCTCGGTCGCGCGGGCCTGGGCGGCCGCTCTGGAAGAGGTAGATCCAGCCGTCGGATTGATCGCGAGCGCCGAGAATGCCGCGGATGATCCCGCCACCGCGCCGTACATCGGCGCCTCGCAGATTCTGCTCTGGTACACCGCGCGGCGCGTCGCGGAGGTCACCCTCGAAGCCAACCTCGGGATCGACACCGCCGGTCTGTACGCCACTGCCGATGCCGTTCGCGTTGCGTTCATGGAACAGTTCGACTGCGGCCCGTGGCCGTACGCCGTGGACGGAGCAGGGCTTCGGGTGGCATATCACGACGCGAATGACCTGCCGGTCGTCCTGGCGCCGGTGTGGGGCTTCTGCCCACCTTCGGATGCGGGATGGCTGGCCACGATGGCATTCGCCTTGTCGGATGCGAACCCCGGCTGGGTGACGGGTGCTCGTTCCGGTCTCGGCTCGGCGCACACGCCCGGTCCGTGGACGCTGGGTGATGTCCAGGCCTGGATGCACGCCCGGATCGTAGGCGACGGATCCGCCGCCGAGGCCGCCCTGTCCCGTCTGGAGGATGTCAGCTTCGCCGACGGGAGCCTGCCGGAGGCGTACGATGCGAACGGCGACGATCGCGTGCGGCACTGGTTCGCGTGGCCCGGGGCCGCCCTCGCCGCCCTCCGCCTACTCGACGATGCCGGTCACCTGCACGAACGTCTCGCGACGGAGGCGCCTCGTCACCGCTGAGCGGCGCTAGGCACGTCACCGGCGTCGCGATCTGGGATCAATCCCCGGGCTCTGAGATCGCCGCTCATCGGCGGTGGTGCGACCAGAACGGGCACCGCGCGGAGCAGGACACGGCTATCTGCCCTGATCCGGGCGGATTCCTGTCTCTCGTGCGCGGATAGCGCCGCTCAGCGGCGCTCGGGGGCGATACGATCGGCTTCGTGAGAATCGGGATCGCGGCGACCCGGCTGGCCGGCGTCGACGGCGTGACGTTCGAGACCGCCAAGTGGGAGGCGGTTCTCGAGGGGATGGGCCACGATCTGCGGCTGTGCGCCGGCGAGGTCGACGCGCTGCGCTACCAGGCGCGCCTCGTCCCGCCGATGCATTTCACCTGGCCACCGGCCGCCCGGGTCACGGCCGCAGCATTCGACCCCGAGAGCGACCCGACCGCGGTGCGCGCCGAGATCGAACGGCTCGTCGATCTCCTGCTCCCGGTGTTGCACGACTGGGCCGCGCTTCACGATCTCGACGCGCTGATCGTCGAGAACGCCTGGGCCATCCCGATGCAGCTGCCGCTGGCCGTTGCCCTGCGCCGGATGGTCGAGGAGCGTCGCCTGCCCACCATCGGCCACCATCACGACTACTGGTGGGAGCGTGAGCGGTTCGCCACCTGCGTGGTGCCGGAGGTCCTGGAGGAAGCCTTCCCGCCCGACCTCCCGTGGGTGCGCCACGTCAGCATCAACAGCC
>JBPCKH010000262.1:0-4278 GCA_051004475.1 Candidatus Limnocylindria bacterium
AAGCGACCGGGGAGCCCCGCTCGCTGGCCGAGCGGCGGGGGGCGCCGTTGGTCACGACCTGGAACGTGAAGGGCGCCATCGACGAGACGCATCCGCTGGCCGGCCATACGATCGGCGACACGGGTTCGACCATCGGCAACGCGCTGAGCGCGTCCGCCGACGTGATCGTGAGCGTCGGCTGCCGGTTCGTGGACTGGTCCGCATCCTCGTGGCGCAAGGGCGTCACGTTCGCGATCCCCCCGACGCAGCTGATCCAGCTCGAGGTCGACGAGCGCGAATTTGGTAAGAATTATCCGGTCACCGTTCCGCTGCTCGGCGATGCACGCGCCGGCCTGGCCGACTTGGTCGAGGCATTGGGCGACGGCTCGCCGTCAACGGACTACGGCGAGGAGATCTCGAGCCTGCGCCGGGCCTGGAACCAGCAGGTCGAGGTCAAGTCCGGTTCCGATGCGACGCCGATGACCATGGCGCGCGCAGTTCGCGAGATCCAGGCCGCGACGCGCGACGACGCGATCGTGGTAACCGGCGCCGGCCTGCCACAGGGCATGGTCAAGCAGCGCTGGGTCACGCGTCAGCCGCGCACCCACATCACCTCAGGCGGCTTCAGCACCATGGGCTTCACGCTTCCGGCCGCGATCGGCGCACAACTCGCAAAGCCTGAGGCGCAGGTGCTGGCGCTGTGCGGGGACGGCGACTTCCTGCAGTCGATGCAGGAGCTCCAGGCGGCGGCGCTTGCCGAGATGCCGGTCTGCACCGTCGTCCTCGACAACTCGGGCTGGATCAGCATCAAGGGCGGCCAGCAGGCGCATTTCGGGCGCACCGCCATCACCGACTTCACCCGCAACGGTGCGCCGTACTCGCCCGATTTCGCCGCCATCGCCCGAGCCTTCGACATCCACGCCGAATTCGCCGATACACCGGCAGATGTGCGATCCGCGGTGGAGCGCGCGCTCGCATCGGGTGGGCCGTCGCTGGTGCACCTCAAGGTCGATCGTGACCTGGCGGTGGCCGGCCCCGATAAGACCGGCTGGTGGGACGTTCCGGTGCCGGAAGGGCGACCGGTGTACTACGAGCAGCTGGCCGGACGCGCGGAGGAGCAGCACCAATGAGCCTATCCGATGCGTCGATCGGCTACGTGCCGATCGTTTGGAACAACGCCGACCTGTTCGACCTGGCGCCCGAGACGGCGGCAGGCGCCGTCCTGGATGAGATTGCACGCCTCGGATACGCCGGCACCCAGTTCGGGCGAGGCTTTCCCGAGGGCGATGAGCTGCGGGCCACGCTTGGTGAGCACAACCTGCGCTTCGCCGAGCTCTATTCGGCGGTGAGTGCCGGCCCTGACGGGCTGGCTGCGGACGCGGCCGAAACGGCGCATCGGGACCTCCGGCGGCTGGTGGCCGCGGGCGGCGAGGTGCTGGTGGTGGCAGTCGATGGCGGCGGCGAGCGAGAGTCGTGGAGCGGCCGTGTCGCGGACGGCGCGCCGCAGTGGAAGGCGGCGGCCTTCCAGGGCCTGGCCGATCTGCTGGCGGAGCTGGTTGCAGCGGCACCCGACGGAGTGAACGTCGCCTTTCATCCCCACACCGCGACCTGGGTCGAGGCGCCGGATGAGGTCGAGGCACTTGCCGCTCGCCTGCCGGATACCGGCGCGGGGCTGTGCCTCGACGTCGGTCACTACCTCGTCGGCGGCGGCGAGCCGGTTCGAGCCATCCGCCATTACGGGTCCCTGGTGACGCATGTGCACCTCAAGGACGTGGATCCATCGGTCCTGACGCGGCTGCGCTCGCGCGAGATCGACGGCTTCAACGCCGCAGTGCGTGAGCGGATCTTCACCGAGCTCGGCAACGGCGCGCTCGACCTGCACGGCGTACTTGCCATGCTCGACGCCATCGAATACAGGGGTTGGCTCATGGTGGAGCAGGACTCCTCGTGGCTGCCACCAGGCGAGGCGGCAGCGGTCGGCGCACGTGTGCTGCGCTACGCGCTGCGCGAGCTGGACCGATGAAGGTCGCGGTCATCGGTGCCGGCAGCATGGGCGGCATGCATGCCGATCTGCTTGGCGCCATGGACGGGATTGACGGGCTCTACGTCGTGGACGCCAATGCCTCCCGTGCCGCCCAGGTGGCGCAGCGAACCGGCGGGACCGATGTCACCTTCGAACAGGCTGTCGAGCTTGCTGATGCGCTCGTCATCGCCACGCCGCCGGAGCTGCATCGCGCGGCGGTGGAAGCGGCGGTTGCGGCCGGGCTTCACGTCCTGTGCGAGAAGCCGCTGACCGAGTCGCTCGAGACCAGCATTGCCCTGACGCGCCACGTCGAAGAGGCCGGCGCGCATCTCGAGCTCGGCTTCCAGCGCCGCCACGACGCGGGCTTCATTGCCGCGCAGGATGCAGCGACCGGACGCATTCACCTCGTACGCCTGACCGCTCACGACCCGCTCGTTTCGCCGCGTCCCATTCCGTCGGGACCGCCTCCGGAGGTCGCACCCATCTTCCGCGACTCATCGATCCACGACTTCGACGTCGTCCGCTGGCTCACCGGCCAGGAGGTGACCGAAGTTTCGGTCGAGGCCGGACGCCGCGACGGCACACGCCCGATCGATCCGCGCGAGATCGAAAGCGCGCTGATCACCATGCGCCTCTCGGGTGGCACGCTGGCGGTGCTCGAGTGCAGTTGGCTGCATCCGGACGGCTATGACATCCGGATCGAGCTCACCTCGGAGGACGTCTCCATCAGCGCCGGCCTTTCGCCACGGACACCGTCCCGCCACGCCGACTGGACCGATGCGACCGACGCCTGGTCCGGCTACCTCGATCGCTTCGAGCCTGCCTACCGCGCCGAGCTGGTTGCCTTCCTTCAATGCTGCCGCGGCGTGCGTCCCCCGGTGAGCAGCGCCCGGGACGGGCTCGAGGCGATGCGCATCGCCGTGGCCGCCACCCATTCGTTCACCGAAGGGCGCCGCGTTTCGCTCGACGAGATCGTCGGCCTGGCCAGAACGCAGGTGGCCTGATGCGCGTTGCACAGCTCGGCACCGGCCGGATCGGCGCCATGCACGCCGAGATCCTGGCAGGGATGCTCGAGCCGGGCTCGCTCATCGTGGCCGACGTGGACAAGGCACGCGCCGAGACCGTGGCCGCGGCGGTCGGTGCAGAGGCATCCGCGATCGGTCCGGCCATCGCGGCGGCCGACGCGCTCGTCATCGCGGCCAGCAGCACCGCCCATCCCGAGCTGATCCGCGCCGGCATCGAGCATGGCGTACCCATCTTCTGCGAGAAGCCGCTGGCCACGGACCTCGGCGAGACGCAACGCCTGGTCGCCGAGATCGAGGCGTCAGGCATACGGTTCCAGCTCGGCTTCCAGCGCCGCTTCGACGCTGCCTACCGCGAGGCGCGACGGCTGGTTGAGGACGGGTCGCTTGGCCGGCTCTATGTCCTGCGCCTGGCCGGCCACGATCCTGCGCCGCCGCACGAGGCCTATATCCCGCAATCGGGCGGCATCTTCAACGACTTCAGCGTCCACGACTTCGACGTCACTCGCTGGCTGACCGGCCAGGAGATCGAGGAGGTCTACGCTGATGGCGGCGTCCTGGGCTTCCCGATGTTCGCTAAGTACGACGACGTCGACACGGCGGTCGCTACCCTGCGGCTTTCGGGCGGGACGCGCGCCATCCTCTCGGTGACACGCCATGACCCGCTGGGCTATGACATCCGGACCGAGGTGTTCGGTTCGGGCGACAGCGTCACCATCGGTCTGGGGCCGCGGACGCCGATGCGCTCGCTGGAGCCGGGGGTGCCGCCGCCAGCCGGTCCGGCATGGTCAATCTTCATCGACCGCTTCCGCGAAGCGTACGAGAATGAGCTGCGGGCATTCCTGCGGGTGGCTCGCGGCGAGGAGGAGAGCGCCTGCACGGCGCGAGATGGGCTCGAGGCGGTGCGCGTGGCGGTCGCGGCAACGCGATCTCTGAAAGAGCACCGACCGGTACGGATCTCGGAGGTAACGTGACGATCATCAGTCCCGCGCGAATCATCGGCGCCGCCGGCGCCGTGACGTTCCAACAGCAGAGAATCGGAGGATGGAAACCCATGCGTATCACTAAGTCGACGGCCGTACTGGCAGGGCGCGCCCTGGTGCTCGCCGCGTGCGGCCAGCAGGCGACGAGCGAGAGCGCCGGTGCCAGTGGCGATGGCGGCGGTGACAGCGGCCGCGGCGACATCACCATCGAGGTCGTGGTCCACGGCCAGGCATCCGACCCCTTCTGGTCCGTCGTTGCCAACGGCGTCGA
>JBPCKH010000263.1:0-2815 GCA_051004475.1 Candidatus Limnocylindria bacterium
GCCGGTGGGTCGACACCTCGATGCCGCTCGCGAGCGCGTGACGGCGGCCAGCTACCAGGGCGCCGGCTCAGTCGACCTGGGCAGCGGCACCTTCTCCGCGCCGAGGGCGGGGGACGCGCTGGGTGCCGAAGAGGATCCGACCTGGAGGGCAGGTGACCGCGTGAAGCATCGGCGCTTCGGCGACGGCATCGTGGTCAGTAGCCGGATCGTCAAGGGGGACGAGGAGGTGACCGTGGCGTTCGTCGGCGAGGGCGTGAAGCGGCTGATCGCCGCGTACGCCGGATTGGAGCGAGCGTGACCGACTCGCTCGTTGCCGAGTTGAACGCCGCGCGGGCTGCGTTTTTCGCGGAGCTCGATGCCGTCGAGCCGTCCCGGCTGAACGCGCCGAAGCTGATCAATGACTGGAGCGCGCGCGAGCTAATGGCGCATCTTGGCTACTGGGCCGGACACGCGGCCGAGGTGATTCACTCGGTCGAGGGCGGTCGAGCATCGGAGGTCGGCATCGGTGAGCCGTCGGTGGACGAGCGGAACGAGACGGTCGCCCGTGTCGCGCGACATGCTGATCTGGCCACCGCTCGCAAGCGGGAGGCCGCATCGGTCCAGGCTCTGTTGGAGCGCCTGGTTTTGCTGGACCCGGCGCTGCTCATGGTCCGCCTTCCTGATGGCGCCACCCTGGAAGAGGGTATCCGAGAGGACGGTGCCATCCATTACCGCGAGCACACCGATGAGCTGCGATCGGCAGCGGGCCATCCATGAGCCGGCTCGACCCGATCCTGACCGAACTGACGTCGGAGCGGGACGCATTTCTTGTCGCGCTCGACCTGGTCGACCTTGAGTTGGTGACCGTGCCGGGCATCGTGGGCGATTGGAGCGTTCGCGATCTGATCGTGCATGTCGCCTTCTGGGCCGAGCATGCGACGGAGGCGATTCGATTGGCGGCTGCCGGTCGGGGCCGCGAGTTCACGTACGACACGACCGAGACCGATGCAATGAACGCCCGCCTTCTGCAAGAGTCTCGAACGACGACGCCCGACGCCGCGCTCGAGCGCGAGGAGCGCGCCTTTGAAGCGTTCGCAACTGCCCTTGGCGCAACCAGCCCCACGCTGCTCGATCTGCGACTCGGAAACGGCGACACCCTCACCGAGGTGGTGGCCTACGACGGCGCGGATCACTATCGCGAGCACACCGCTCACCTACGCGCCTGGTTCTCTGAACCTGACGACGCCGATGAGCCCGATGA
Source organism: Candidatus Limnocylindria bacterium (assembly GCA_051004475.1). GTDB lineage: Bacteria > Chloroflexota > Limnocylindria > QHBO01 > QHBO01 > JACDBZ01. Next base: position 1,241 of record JBPCKH010000263.1, read on the forward strand.
GCCCGATGAGCCCGATGACGACGCCCACGACGCCGACGAGCGCAGCTGACCAGCCTCGCGCGCCCCACCCCAGACGAGCGGGCCCGTAGAATCGGGAACGTGACCGCCACCGATCCCGCCGACCGTGCCATGGAGCTGCGCGCCATGCTCGAGGAGGCGAACTACCGATACCACGTCCTCGACGCGCCGACCATGGCGGATCGCGAGTACGACATCCGCTTCAGGGAGCTTATCGATCTCGAGGAAGCGCATCCAGGGCTGATGACCGATGACTCGCCCACGCAGCGCATCGGCGCACCGGTCGAGGGCGGCTTTCCATCGGTACGCCACGAGGTGCCGATGCTCAGCCTGGGCAATGCCTTCGGGGCGGACGAGCTGCGCGAGTTTGACGTGCGGGTCCGGCGCGGGCTTGGCCGCGACGCCGATGATTCGCCGGTGACCTATGTGTGCGAGCTGAAGATCGACGGCCTTGCGGTCAGCCTGCGCTATGAGGGCCGTCGCCTCGTGCGCGGCGCCACCCGCGGGGACGGCACTACCGGCGAGGACGTCACCGCGAATCTGCGCACCGTGCGCGCCATTCCCCTGCGCCTCCACGCGGACCCGCCGGGGGACCGGCTGGAGGTTCGCGGCGAGGTCTTCATGACGCGCGGAGGTTTCGCCGCGCTCAACGAACAGCTCGAGCGCGACGAGAAGCCCCTGTATGCCAATGCGCGCAACACCGCGGCGGGGACCGTGCGCCAGAAGGATCCGTCGGTGACAGCGAGACGCCGGATGAGCCTGTGGACCTACCAGCTTGTCGGTGCCCATGGCCTGGCGACACACTCCGATTCGCTGGATCTCCTCAAGCGGCTTGGCTTTCCTGTCAACCCGAACGTGCGGAGCGTCGAGGGCATTGACGCGGTGATTGCGTACACCGAGGAATGGGGCGAAGCGCGCAAGGAGCTCGACTACGAGACCGATGGCATCGTCATCAAGGTCGACTCGCTGGCGGAGCAGCAGGAGCTCGGCTTCGTGTCACGCGCACCGCGCTGGGCGACCGCCTACAAGTTCCCCGCCGATCAGGCCACTACCAGGCTCGAGGAGATCGACGTGTACGTCGGCCGGATCGGAGCCCTCACCCCGGTAGCGCACGTGACGCCCGTCCTCGTGGGCGGCACCACGGTGCGCAATGCGACGCTTCACAACATCGACGAGATTCGCCGCAAGGACCTGCGGGTCGGCGACACGGTTGTCCTTCAGCGCGCGGGCGACGTCATCCCGGAGATTGTCAGCGCGGTGATCGATGCACGTGACGGGACGGAGACCATCTGGGAGATGCCGACTAAGTGCCCAGCATGCGGCACGGAGGCGGTTCGCGCAGAAGGGGGGGTCGTCACGCGCTGTCCCAACCCGTTCTGTCCGGCGCAGCGCATCGGCGGACTGCTCCATTTCACCGGACGTGCCGGAATGGACATTGACGGGCTCGGCGAGAAGATCATGGTCCAATTGGTGGATCGTGAGCTTGTGCGTGAGCCGGCAGATGTCTTCCGGCTCGACGTCGAGACGCTCGTGAGCCTGGAGCGGCTGGGTCAGAAG
>JBPCKH010000264.1:0-12413 GCA_051004475.1 Candidatus Limnocylindria bacterium
GGATCTTCCCGACCGCTCCGAGCCGCTCGAGGGCATCTCTGCCATCGTCTGGGCCGATGACAGCTCCGAACTGAATGAGGCGCAGTGTCGCAGCATCGAGCGCTGGGTCGGGAATGGCGGCCAGCTCGTTGTCATGGGCGGACCCGACTGGCAGGCCCGCACCGAAGGCTTCAGTGACATCCTGCCCCTCGAGGACCTCACGGCCATCGACGCGGTCCCGCAGGCCGCCCTCGCCGAATGGTCGGGCACCGACGACGCGGCCGTCGAGGCATCCACCATCTCGTCCGGCCGGCTGCGGGATGGCGCACGAGCCCTTGTTCGCGCCGAGGACGACACGATCCTGGCGTCGATGCGACCCGTCGGTGGCGGCCGCGTCATCCTCCTCGGCGCGGACATGGCGACGGACACCTTCCGAGGCTGGGAGGGCTCGCCGGGTCTCTGGGCGCGCCTCCTGCCGAACAATGCAACGCTGGAGCAATTCTTCGGTGGGTTCCCGCCCGACGAGGCGCAGAATGCCATGGGCTCCGCGCTCAGCAACCTGCCGTCGCTCGAGGTTCCACCAGCAGAGCTGCTGCTCCTCGTCATCGTCGCCTACATCCTGCTGATCGGCCCGGTCAGCTACATCGTCCTGCGACGGATGGATCGACGTGAGCTGGCATGGGTCACCGCCCCGCTGCTCGTCGTGCTCTTCACCGCCTGCTCGTTCGGCATCGGCAATTCGATGAAGGGCAGCGAGGTCATCTTCAACCAGATCTCGCTCATCCGGTCGAGTGGTGCAGGGTCCGCGACGACGATCGAAAGCTACGCTGGCGTCTTCTCGCCCGACCGTGCGACATACGACCTCACCGTCGAGGCCGATGCGCTGATGACCAAGCTGCGGCCGATGAACGTCGAAGGCCGGCCGGTGGCGGCGTCGGATGTCGTGATCGAGCAGGGCGACCCGGCGCACCTCCGCGGGCTTGCCATCGGCGTGTTCGGCTTCGAGGCGGTGCGCGCGGACGCCATCGTCGAGCGCGAGCAGGTTCTGCGCGTGACGTGGCATAGCCAGGACGGCGAACTGATCGGTACGGTCACGAACGACGGCACGCTGCCAGTGCAGGACGTCGCGTACATCAGCAGCAGCGGGGGTGACCTCGTCGAGGAGGAGCTGGGGCCTGGGGAAAGCGCCGAATTCACCATCGAGACGAACAAATTCAACGGCTCGTCCGCATCGGACCAGGTGTATGGATTCGGCGGCTTCGATAACGCCAACGAGGAGCAGCGCCAGGTGCTTGTCCGTCGCCAGGTGATCGAGTCGCTGGTCGGGTTCGGCGGCTTCATGCCCGGCGTCGAGATGGGATCCGGCTCCTCGCGGGGGCCATACGTGATCGGCTGGCACGATGATCCCGGTCCCCTGCCGGTCCTCGTCGACGAGCTCGACGCGCAGCGCTATGCGCAGTCGGTGGAGGTCATCACCGTCCGTCCCGCGCTCGGCAGCGGAGAGGTGGAGGTTGGCCCCGAGCAGATGGGCGTCGCCGTGCTGGCGACCGAGGGGGAGGCCACGAACAGCGGCCCGGGCATGGTGATGGTCGGTGATGGTTCGGTGACCTACAGCATCGCCCTTCCGCTCGACGCCACCGATATGGAGGTGTCCCAGCTCGAGATCCTGGTCGGTCCCGACCCGTCGATGGTCATCGGCGACCAGGGTGGCTTCGGTGACTTCTGGCCGCCGGGCTTCACGATCGAGGTTCGGAATCCATCAAGCGGCGATTGGACGCTGCTGGGTGACATCAGCGAACGCAGCCGATTCGAGATCGACGATCCGGCGGAGGCGATCAGCGGTACCGGGAGGATCGAGGTCCGGATCACCGGCGTCCCCCAGGATCCGAACTTTGGGCAGCCGAGCGTCTTCGTCAGCGCCAGGGCCACCGGGGTGATCGGCGAATGATGATATCGACACCGGTTGTGGAGACGCGCGGCCTCGTCAAGCGCTATGGCGATCAGCTTGCCGTCGCCGGGATCGACCTGCTCGTCGGGCCGGGCGAGATCTACGGCCTGGTCGGACCGAACGGGGCAGGCAAAACGACGACGATGAAGATCCTCGCCACGCTTATGGCGCCATCGGCCGGCGAAGCCTACGTGACCGGCATCGCGGTCGGCGCCGACGCGCTCGAGGTTCGGCGCCGGATCGGCTACATGCCCGACTTCTACGGCGTGTACGACGACCTTCGCGTGTGGGAGTACCTCGACTTCTTCGCGCGCTGCTATGGCGTCCCGGCCAATCGCCGCAAGCCGATGATCGACGAGCTGCTCGAGATCGTGGGCCTCACGGACAAGCGCGACGGGTACGTGGAGAGCATGTCGCGCGGCATGCGGCAGCGGCTGTGCCTGGCCCATACGCTCGTCCATGATCCGGCGCTCCTCATCTTGGACGAGCCCGCGTCCGGCCTCGATCCCCGTGCGCGCGTGGAGCTGCGCGAGATCCTGCGCGAGCTGCGAAGCATGGGAAAGACGATCCTGATCAGCAGCCACATCCTCCCGGAGCTGGGCGAGATGTGCACCGGGGTTGCCATCATCGACCGCGGACGCGTGCTGCGCTCCGGCACCATCGACGAGATCGAGCGATCGCTCCGCGCGACCGCTCTGCTGCGCATCGATCTGCTCGGCGACGAGGCTGCCGTGCACGCGGCGCGCGAATGGCTGGGAACCGATTCGCGCATTGCCGACGTCCTCGGAGGGATGAGCAATGCCGACGGCGCCGTTCGCATCGAGGCTTCGTTCGACGGGCCACCCGATGCGCAGGCCGATCTCCTCCGCGCCATGGTCGAGGCCGGCCACCGGGTCGTCGGGTTCAGCCAGGCAACCAGCGATCTCGAGGAGATCTTCCTGAAGGTGACCGGCCAGATCGACGAGGAGGGGGCGGCATGACGGCATCCGATACGACGCTGACGCGGCCCGCGCGCCCGTCGGCGACTCGCGAGTTCGGCGCATCGGTGGTCACGATCATGGTCAAGGAGCTCCGCTCGCGGATGCGCGGCCGCCGCGCCTTCATCGTGCTGACCGTGTACCTGGCCATTTTGGCCCTGATCACGTACGGCGTGTACGTCGTGGTGGCACCGAATGCACGTGGGTTTGGCGGCGGCGGGTTTGGCGGCGGCCAGGCGAACGCATCGGCGCTCATCGGCCAGTCCATCTTCAGCCTGCTCTCGATCTTCCAGCTCATCCTGGTGTGCTTCATCGCCCCGGCGTTCACATCCGGCCAGATCAGCCTCGAGCGCGAAAAGCAGACGCTCGACCTCCTGATCAGCACGCCGATGCGTCCCTCCGCCATCGTCATCGGTAAGCTGACAGCCGCGCTCGCCTTCGTGGTGCTCATGATCGTGGCGGCAGTCCCGATCACCGCCATCGTGCTCATGTACGGTGGCGCATCGGTCGATGACATCGTCCGCCAGCAGTTGGTCCTGCTGGCCACCGCGCTGGTACTGGGCGCCATCGGCCTCTTCTTCTCCGCCCTTCTCAAGCGCACCCAGGCTGCCACGGTTCTCACCTACATCACCGTGCTTGCCCTGACGCTCGGCACCACGATGCTCTTCATCTTCTGGAGCGTCGTCGCGAATCAAACCGACAACGGGTTCGCGGCCCGCGCTCCGGAACGAGCGCCCGAGCAGCTCATGTACATCAACCCCGGCATCGCGATGCTTGACGTCGTGGCGAATACCGAACCCGGAGGCTTCGGCGGCATCAACATGATGCTCGCGCAACTGCGCGGGAACGCGCCCAACTTAGACGGGGCTGTCGAATGCCAGGGCGACGTGTGCCGGCCGGTCGACCAATTCGGCAATCCGGTCGACAATGTCGCTGAAACTGGCTCCGGCTACTGGTGGCCGCGCGTGTCGATCACCTTCATCCTCATCGCCGCGCTCCTGACGCTCGCTGCCACGCGCCTGGTCGTCCCCGCCGGCATGCGCTGGGCATTCCGCCGGCCCGGTCGACCGATCGCGCTGGCTCCAGCCGCGCTGCCGGTCGCTGACGGCACGGATTTGAGCGCGCCGACGATCCAGGATCTGCGCGATGAGCCGGACCGATGACCGATCGCCTGGTTGCCGAGGCCATCACCCAGCGGCTTGGCGCCGATTCACTCGGCCGTCTCCGACGACTCCGACGCAGGCTCTGGTGGCGCCGCGCAGTACGTTCCGGCCTCCTGGTTGTCGCCGGGGCAATCCTGGCCGTGGCGATCGTTCAGCTGCTTACCCGCGCGTTCCCACTCGAAGACGCGCCGTGGTACCAGGCCGGCATCGTCGGGCTATCACTCATCGCCTGGATCGTTGACGCCGTCCGTCGACGCCCGTCGCTGGTCGAGGCCGCTCGCCGCGCCGACGAGGAGCTTGGCATGCGGCAGCGGCTGGGCACCGCGCTCGAGCTTGCCAGCCACGATAGCGCCGATCCGCTCGAAGCCCGGCAATTGGCCGACGCTCGCGCGCGGCTGAACGAGGTTGACCTGCGCCGCGCGTTCCGGCCGCGGCTCTCCCGACCACCGCTCGCCGTGGCCGGACTCGGGGTCGCCATGACGCTCCTGTTGGTGGCATGGCCGAATCCACAGGACGATCTGCTCGATCAGCGTCGAGCGGCTCGCGAGGCTGCCGAGCGCGTTGCCGAGCGTGTCGAAGAGGTCGCCGAGGAAGTCGGCGAGGAGAATGTCGAGAATCCCGACCCGCGTCGCGAGGAGCTCGCGCGTGAGCTGCGGGAACTCGCCCGCCAGCTGCGAGAGCAGGGAGACGACCGCGAGGCGACCCTGGCGCGCATCGGGTCGGTGCAGGAGCAGCTCTCGCGCATGACCGATCCCCAGGCGGCCGAGGCCGATGCTGCCCTGACTCAGCTCGCCCGCGCAACGTCGCAGGCAGCAACCGACGACGAAGAGGCCAACCCGGAGGGCGAGCCCGAGCAGGCAGCCGAAGATCTTGATGAGCTAGCGGAACGGACCGATGAGCTGACGCCGGAGGAGGCCGCGGCCCGGGCCGATGAGCTCCGTCAGGCGGCGCAGGCCGGTGCCGCCTCACAGCCCGCGGCAGCCAGCGCGCTGGCCGAGGCAGCCGATGCCCTCGACGCCGCAGCACGCACCGGAACGGAGGAGGACCGACAGGCCGCCGCCGAGGCGCTCGAGCGCGCCGCCGATGCGTTCCGCGAGGCCGAACGCGACCGCCAGGTGCAGCGCGATGTGGCGCGTGCCCAGTCGGCACTCCAGGAAGGCGCTCGCCAGGTCGCGCGCGCCGGCCAACCCACCGGATCGTCGGCGGGTCAGCCGGGCGCATCAGGTCAGCCGGGCGCATCAGGTCAGCCGGGCGGGTCTGGTCAACCCGGCGGGTCTGGGCAACCCGGCGCTTCCGGACAGCCAGGCAACCAGCCCGGAAACCAACCGGGCAATGAGCCGGGCAACCAGCCGGGGAGCCAACCTGGCCCTGGCACCCAACCGGGCTCCGGGGGCGGCACGACCGTGCGGCGCATCCCCGGCGGCGGCCTGCGCACCGGCGGCTTCGACGGGCCGACCAAAGGCAACCAGGGCTCCGAGACCGACGACGACGGGAGCATCCTGTCCGACTTCGATCGCTTCGGGCGTCCCGGCGATCCCGACTTCATCGCTGGCAGCGGCGGCAACGGCGGGACCGATCAGACCGGCAGCGGGTCCGGTGTTGGCTTCGACAACGATAGCGTCGTGCCGTACGCATCGGTCTTCGATCTCTTCAACGACTATGCGCAGTCGGCGCTCGACCGGCAGCAGGTGCCGATCACGCTGAAGGACTTCGTACGCGACTACTTCTCCCGCCTCGAACCTACGGAGTGAGCGACCAACCATGACCGAGCAGACCACGACCACGACCGATCCGAGCGGCCAGGGACTCGCGCCTGAGCAATTCGCCGAGATGGCGACCCGCATCGAGGCCGAGGTCGGCCGCTTCATCGTCGGACAGCAGCAGCTCGTGCGGCAGACCCTGATCAGCCTGATCGCCGGATCACATGCCCTGCTCGAGGGCGTGCCGGGGCTCGGCAAGACGATGCTGGTGCGCACCATGGCCGATGCGCTCGACCTGGGATTCAGCCGCATCCAGTTCACGCCGGACCTCATGCCGGCCGACATCGTGGGGACGAACATCATCGTCGAGGAGGGTGGCGAGCGACGCTTCCGCTTCCAGCAGGGGCCGATCTTCGGCAACCTGATCCTGGCCGACGAGATCAACCGCGCCACGCCGAAGACCCAGTCGGCGCTTCTGGAAGCGATGCAGGAACACCGGGTGACCGTCGCCAAGCAGCAGTACACCCTGTCCGAGCCGTTCTTCGTGCTCGCCACCCAGAACCCGCTCGAGATGGAGGGCACCTATCCCCTGCCCGAGGCGCAGCTCGATCGGTTCTTCTTCAAGATCGACGTCCCATTTCCGTCGGAGCATGACCTCATCGCCATCATGGAGCGCACGACGGGAGTCGACACGCCAACGGTCGGCAAGGCCGCCACCGGCGCCGATGTGCTCGCCATGCAACGTCTTGCCCGCGACGTGCCGATCGCTTCGCATGTGATGGCATACGCCATCCGCCTGCTGCGTGGAACGCATCCAGAAACGGAGCGCGTGCCGGAGATCGTCCGCACCTACGTTCGGTACGGCGCATCCCCGCGCGGTGCACAGGCGATCGTGCTCGGTGCGAAGATCCACGCCCTGCTCGACGGCCGCTTCAACGTCGCGTATGCCGACGTGCAGGCCGTCGCGCCACCGGCGCTGCGACATCGGGTCATCCTCAATTTCGAGGGTGAGGCCGAAGGCATCAGCACCGATTCGGTCGTGCGCGCCATCATCGCCGAGACGCCCACCGAACCAGCCGAGTAGGAGGCCATGGTGGCCTCGGGCGTGACTGTCTGCGTTCATCGCCGTCGGGCGTCCCGCGCATCAATGCACCGGCGTGCCGTCGTGCAGCACGATCGCACGGCTGCACGCGGATGGACTGATGGGGTCGAAATCCCTGGCCGGGGAGTCGAATGAGCGTCACGCAACGAGCCCCATTCTTCGACGAAACGTTTCTTCGCCGCCTTGAGCAGCTGGAGTTGGCATCGCGGCGCATGACGGCCGGCCGCATGAAGGGCGAGCGCCGCAGCGTTCGCCGCGGACAGAGCGTGGAATTCGCGGACTACCGCAACTACACCGCCGGCGATGACCTACGGCAGCTCGACTGGAACGCCTATGCCCGCCTGGAGAAGCTGTTCGTCAAGCTCTTCGTCGAAGAGGAGGATGTCACCGTCCACATCCTGGTCGACGCATCGCGCTCGATGGACTTTGGCGAGCCGAACAAGCTCGATGCGGCGCGACGCGCTGCGGCTGCGCTCGGCTACCTGGGGCTTTCCAGCATGGACCGCGTCAGCGTCGCATTCCTCGGTGATGGAAACGCGGCCGGCATACGACCGATGCGCGGAAAGCGTCGCGCGCTCGAACTCTTTCGCTTCCTCTCCGAGCCGCGCGCTGAGCGCCTCACCGGACTGGCTGCCGCGGCGCGCGCCTATGCGAGTCGCATGCGCGGCAGCGGTCCCCTGCTCCTGATCAGCGACCTCATGGATCCGGGCTACCTCGACGCGCTGCGCGACCTGGCCGGCACGCGCTGCCAACTCTCTGTTCTCCACGTTCTCGCGCCCGAGGAGCTCCAACCCGAGATCCCGCCCGACGCCCGCCTGGTCGACAGCGAGACGGGCCACTCCGTGGAGGTATCCGGTGACGATGACCTCGTAGAGCGCTACCGCACGCGCCTTGCCGAGTGGCAGGCCGAGATCGCCTCCTTCGTCAGCAAGCGCGGCGGAGCCTACGTCCCGGTCGCGTCCGACCTCGACCTCGCCGATCTCCTGTTCGATGTGCTGCGACGGAGGCGCGTGGTGGAATGAGGAGCGCCGATATTTCGGTCGAAGCCAGCATGAATCGGCTCCCAGGCAGGGTTTCGAGGATATATCGGCGGGGTCGCCGCACGCCGGCTGCGCGGGATCGGCCCTCACGTCGACACCTGACCGATAAATCGGTCGAACCGCGCGCGCAAGCCGCGCCACGTCGGGTTTGGCCGAACTATCGACGCGCGAGCAGACGCGAATGATTGCGCCGCTGGCCCTTATCGGTCTGATCGGTCTCCCGATCATCGTCGCCTTCTACATGCTGCGCCTGCGGCGCCGTGACCTGCCGGTCGGCTCCACCTTCCTGTGGCAGCAGCTCGTCCGCGATGTCGAGGCCAACGCACCGTGGCAGAAGCTCCGCTTCAGCTGGCTGCTGTTGGTGCAGCTGCTCATCGCTGCGATCGTGGTGCTGGCCGCGGCTCGTCCGTTCAGCGCGGTGGAGTCCGACCTCGCGGCGAACGTGGTGCTCATCGTCGACACCAGCGCCTCGATGGCCAGCTCCACCGACGACGAGAATCGGATGGATCTTGCCAGGCAGAGGGCGCGCGAGGTCATCGAGCGTCTACCGGTGGGTGGTCGCATCACCGTGGTTGCCGCGGCAGACACCGCGGATGTCCTTGTCAGCGAGACCGATGACGTCGACGCGGCGCTGGAAGCCATCGACCGCATCACCGCAACCCAGCTGCCGGGCGACCTGACCGATGCGTTCGCGCTCTCGTCGGCGCTCGCCCAGCGCGACGCCGACTCAACGATCGTGGTCGTCACCGATGCCGCCGGCGAGGTGCTGCCGGAGGTCGGCGTCGGCGCGCCGGTGCGGGTCGAGCGCATCGGTGCCACCGATGGGAACCAGGCAATCGCCGCCCTCTCGGCCCTGCGCCGCGCCGGTGGTGCCCAGCTTGACCTGTTCGTCGCGGTTTCGAATCCCTCGGCCACCGAAGCGACGCGCCGGCTGGAGGTCTACGCCGACGGCGCGCTGGTCGATGCGCGCGACCTCGCGATTCCGGCCGGTCAACGGTCCGAGGCGCTGGTCAGCACCGTGCCCGGTGGGGCGCGGCTGGTGGAGGCGCGACTCGCCGGTTCCGATGCGCTGATCACGGACGATCGCGCCTTTGCGGTCGTTCCCGCCGACGAGACGACGCGCGCGCTCCTGGTGGGCGATGGAAACGCGTACCTCGAGAACGCCCTGGCCCTGCTCCCCCGCCTCGAGCTGTATGCGATCGACGAGGATGGTCTCGAGGACGCGATCGCCGACGCGGACGAGGCCGGCACGCCGTACGGGCTGCTCGTCTTCGATGGCGTCGTGCCGGACGAAGCGCCGCAGGTTCCGGCGCTGTATCTCGACCCCGACGATGATGCTCCGTTCGGCACCGTCGGCGAGCGCATCGAGAACCCGGTTATCGACCGCGTCAACCCGGATGAGCCCCTCCTCCGCTTTGTCGACCTGACCACGGTACACATCGGGCGCGCGCGCCAGATCGAGCTCCGTGAGGGGATGCACGCCGCCGTGGAGACGAGCGCCGGAAGTCCGCTGGTGGCGGTCGGCGAGGTCGACGGGCAGCGCATCGGGCTCATCGGCTTCGATCTGAACGAGTCGGATCTCCCGCTCCAGGTCGCCTTCCCGCTGCTCATGAGCAACCTGACCGAGGCCCTCCTGCCAGCCGTCGAGGGCATTCTCCCCTCCTCGATGCGGCTCGGCGAGTCGGTGAGCGTGGCAGTCGATCCACGCATCGAGCGCATCCTGGTCACGAACAGTGGCACGCCGGACCTGCCGGGGGCGACGAACGTGGGGGTCGAGGTCTCGGTCGTCGGTGGGCGCGTGACCATCCCCGGCGCCAACCTTGTCGGCCTGCGCGAAGTGCGTTCGGTGAGCGACGTGCCGGAGCTGGCCGACGTGATGCTCGGACAGACGGCGATCAACCTGTTCAGCGCGGATGAATCGGACGTGGCGCCCGGGGATCCGCAACGCCTCAGCGCGATGGGTCGCGTGACGTCCACCGACGCGCCGGCCTCGCAGCCGACCCGTGCCGAATGGTGGTGGCCGCTGGCGCTGGCCGCCCTGGCGCTACTCGCCATCGAGTGGCTGCTGTTTCATCGACCGACGCGCCTCCGCCTCGCCCGCGCCTTCCGCCGCCGACGGCCCCTTCCGCTGGCAGGGCGGACGCGATGAACGTTCCCGTCGCGTTTGCCGATCCGGCCTGGCTGTGGCTGCTGCTTCCCGCCGTGGCGATCGTTGTGATTGGCTGGATGGCCGCCTCGCGCACGCTGCCGATCGGCCGGCGCGTCGCCTCGCTCATCATCCGCCTCGGGCTGGTCAGCAGCCTGGTCGTGGCGCTGGCCGGGGCCCGGCTGGCCCTGCCGTCAGACCGGCTGAGCGTGGTGTTCCTGCTGGATGCGTCGGCCTCCATGCTCGACGCGACGCGCGAGGACCTCGTGGCCTGGGCCCGTGGCAGCGTCCGCGAGATGCCGGAGGGAGACACGGCGGGGATGGTCGTGTTTGGCGGCAACGCCCTCGTCGATCGGCTTCCCTCCGAGCTTGACCAGCTCTCGGATCCGGCGTCCGAGCCGGTGGTCGGCGCGACCGATGTGGCCGCCGCCGTCCGCCTGGCGGCGGCCATCTTCCCGGCCGGATCACAGCAGCGCATCGTGCTGCTCTCCGACGGCAATGACACCTCCGGCCAGGCCGATGATGCCATCGCGGCCGCTTCCGCGCGTGGCATCCGACTGGACGTGGTGACGCCAGCCGACGAGTCCGCGGCGGAGGTGCTGGTCGATGCCGTGGATGCGCCGCCCGGCGCACGGGTCGGCGAGACGATCGATCTCACCGTCCGCCTGCGATCGACGATCACCACCGACGCCACCCTGCGACTCCTGGCCGACGGTGCGACCGTGGCAACGCGCGAGCTGGAGCTCGAGCCGGGCGTGACCTCCATACCGTTCGCAGTCACGGCCGACGAACCCGGATTCCACGTCTTCCGCGCGGTGATCGAGGCCGCTGATGACCGGTTCAGCGAGAATAACGCGGCCGACGCCTACGTGCTCGTCACCGGAGAGCCCCAGGTGCTCGTGGCCACCGACGATGCGGAACGAGCCGCCGACCTTGTCGCATCGCTCGGCGAGGGCAGCCTCGAGGTGACCGTGGTGGCATCGAACGGCGTGCCGTCGTCGCTCACGTCACTCGCCGGCTATGACGCCGTGGTGCTCGACAACGTCGAGGCCGCCGCCCTCGGTGACACCACCATGGCCTCGCTCCAGGTGTACGTGCGCGATCTCGGCAAGGGGCTCGTCATGCTCGGCGGACGCGACAGCTACGGGGCCGGCGGCTACCTCGACACCCCGATGGAGGAGACGCTGCCCGTCTACATGACGGTGCGCGATCGCGAGCGCTCGCCGGACGTGGCGATGGTTGCCGTGGTCGACAAGTCGGGCAGCATGGCCGACTGCCACTGCACTGGGGACTCGCGCGACAACGCAAACCCCTCGGGCACGCGTGGCTTCGAAAAGGTCGACATCGCGCGCGAGGCGATCCTGAGGGCGGCGGAGGCGATGGCGCCGACCGACCAGCTCGGGGTCGTGACCTTCGACCAGAACGCGCACTGGGCGGTGCGCACCGCACCAATCGACTTCGGCGCGCTGAGCAACGGCCTGGGCTTCCCGGCGGACGGCAACACGAACATCTATGCCGGCCTGAAAGCCGCCTACGATGACCTGATCGACAATCCGGCAACCCTGCGCCATATCATCCTCATCACCGATGGCTGGTCGACTTCCGGGGCCTACGACGAGCTCCTCGAAGACATGCAGGCGGCCGGCATCACGCTGTCGACGATCGGCACCGGAGGTGGATCGGCCGGGTTGCTCGAGCGGCTGGCGGAAGAGGCGGGTGGCCGTTACTACGACGCGGGCGACGCGACCACGATCCCGGACATCTTCCTGCGCGAGACGATCCGCACCGCGGGCGAGCAGATCGTCGAGGAGACCTTTCAGCCGATCCCATCCGCCTCATCGGAAATCCTGGATGGCCTGGATGCCGGCCGGCTGCCGCAACTACTCGGCTACAACGCCACCACCGCCAAGGGGTCGGCCACCGTGGCGCTGTTGACCGGGCGCGAGGATCCACTACTGGCCCAATGGCAGTACGGGCTGGGTCGCGCCGTGGCATGGACCTCCGACGCGCGCCAGGCATGGGCGACGCCGTGGATCGGGACGCCCGAATTCGGGACCCTGACCGCGCAGCTAGTGGCCTGGACGCTGCCGCCGCAGGACGCCGAGGGGATCGACGTGCGCTTCAGCCCGGGCGAGGACGGTGAGCTCCACGTGGAGGTCACATCGTTCGACGACGAAGCCGGCCCGCGCAACTTCTACCGGACCGTCCTGAGGCTCGTCTCACCTGACCTGGAGCCGACACAGACCATGCTCGAGCAGGTAGGCCCCGGTCGCTATGCCGGCACCGTCCGGGCGGATGACCAGGGTGCGTACCTGGTGCGGGTGGCCCAGACCTTCGAGGACGAGACCGGGACCGATG
>JBPCKH010000265.1:0-9849 GCA_051004475.1 Candidatus Limnocylindria bacterium
GGGAGGTGCCCGCTGACGCGAACCCCGCGCTCCTCGTAGCGCTCCTCGACCTCGCCCGAGGTTCGGGCACGGGCGACGAGCTCGCCGCGCTCGTACGGCACGACGGCGGCGACCGCCACCGTCTTGCCACGCAGCGTATCGGCGATTCGCTCGCGCAACACGTCCAGGCCCGCCCCGGTCACGGCGCTGACGAACACGGCGCGATCGGTCGAAGGGGCTGCACCGCTGTCGGCTGCCAGCAGGTCAATCTTGTTGAAGACGGTGATGCGTGGCGTTTCACCGGCGCCCAGCTCATCGAGCACGGTCTGCACCGCTGCCTGCTGGCCCACAAAGTCCGGATCGGCGGCGTCCACGATCTCGAGGAGCAGATCAGCGCGCATGACCTCTTCGAGTGTCGCGCGGAAGGCGTCGACGAGGTCATGCGGCAGTTTGTTGATAAACCCGACCGTGTCGGTGATGACGACCTGTTGGCCGCTCGGCAGCGACACCTGGCGGCTGGTCGGATCGAGCGTGGCGAAGAGCATATCGGCGGCGTACAGGTCGGCATCCGCAAGTGCGTTGAGAACAGTGCTCTTGCCGGCATTCGTATAGCCGACCAGGGCAACGCTGGCGACCTCGTTGCGCTCTCGATTTCGAGCTGCCGTGGCGCGATGCTTCTCGACCTCGGCAAGGTCGGCCTTAACCTTCTTGATTTTGTCGCGAATGAGCCGGCGGTCAGTCTCGAGCTGGCTCTCGCCCGGACCGCGCGTGCCGATGCCGCCGGCGGTACGCGACAGATGGGTCCACAGCCGGGTCAGTCGCGGCAGGTGATACTCGAGGGCGGCCAACTCGACCTGGAGGCGACCCTCCTTGGTCCGTGCATGGCGCGCGAAGATGTCGATGATGAGCGCGGATCGGTCGAGCACCTTGCACTCGAGCAGCTTCTCGAGGCTGCGCTGCTGGTTGGGGGCCAACTCGTCATCGACGATGAGCACGTTGAAGTCAGTCTCCGCCTTTTCGTCGAGCAGCTCGGCCGCGCGGCCCTTGCCGAAGTACCAGACCGGATCGGCGGCAGGTCGTCGCTGAGAGGCGCTGCCCACTACGGTCGCGCCGGCCGTCTCGGCAAGCGCGGCCAGCTCCGCGAGCGAGCGCTCCACCGGCCACCGGTGGTCACCGGGATCGTCGAGGCCGATGAGGAAGGCACGTTCGGCCGAAAGAGTGAGATCGATCATGCGTGTTGCGCGTTCGGTCATCGTTCGATCCATGGTAGCCGATGTGAGTCAGCCAGCCCGAATCGCGCACGGGCCCGGCACGATCGTCCTGGCTCAGGCTTCTCGGCTTCTGCGATACCTCTCCTAGCATCGAGGGCATATCCGGGAGGTCGTGTGGAATCGAGCGATCCCGTGGCGAACCCGACGGCCAGCACGACCGGTGGACTGACGCGACGCCTGCTCGCAGGCGTGGCACTCGCCGCCTTCGCCTTCGCCGGCGCTCACCGGCTCAGCATGCTGATGCTCCCCGACGGTAACGTCGTGGCGCTCCTTATCGCCGCAGCGGCCGCTGCCGGGGTGGCCATCGTCACGTTGCGCCATGCCATTGCACCGATGGTCGCAAACCAGGCGGACCTCCAGGTGCGGTACGAGGGCGGCCCTGGCCGACGCACTGCGCGATCCGCTGACGGCCTGGGCAACCACCGAGCGTTTCACGAGGAGCTCGAGCGCCAGGTCGCCGCTGCGCTCCGATACGAGGTACCGCTCTCACTCTTCCTGATCGATCTGGACGAATTCAAGGCCATCAACGACAGTCGTTAGTCACCGGGGGGCGACGGGGTCCCGCGCGGATTTCCCGCGCTGCTATCGGGGTCCCTGCGCCTGGCGGACCGCGCCTTCCGCGTCGCGGTGGCGAATTCGCCGTGCTCTTGCCACGCACTGACCTCGAAGGTGCTCGAATCGTAGCGCGCCGCGTGCTTGCCCTGTCGCTGCAGCCGATCCTGCGCATCGAGCATCTCGAGCCGCCTTCCTTCTCGGGTGGCATCTCAGCCATGCCGGAGCTCGGGCTCAGTCCGGCCCATCTCTACTCGCAGGCCGATGCGGCGCTGCACGCGGCCAAACGTGCCGGACGCACCGAGATCGCCAGTTTTGACCCGACCATGGAAATCGTGGCGACCGATAGCGGATCCTCCTCGCCCGCCGTCGCTGAGGTCATCGCCCGTCATCACCTCCGAGCCGTGTATCAGCCGATCGTCTCACTGGCCAGCGGCCGTGTCATTCGCGTCGAAGGCCTCATCCGGTCGATCCCGCCAGCGCCCTTCGCTGATCCCATGTCGCTCTTCGCCGCGGCCGAGGCGAGCGGCACGCTGAGTGCCCTCGATCTGGCCTCCATCGAGACCATCGTGGCGGGTGCCGGGGACTTGCCGCGGGGCGCATTCCTGAGCGTCAACCTCTCCCCTCCCACCATCGAGGCATCCGCATTCATCAGCGGTGCCCTGATCGCCATCCTGGCACGGTACGGATTCGCACCCGATCGGCTGGTGGTGGAGTTGACCGAACGGCAGCAGTTGCGCGACGTCGAGCGCGTGCGGTCCCGGATCGAAGCCTGCCGGCAGGCCGGGATCCGCTTCGCCGCCGACGACATCGGAGCGGGCAATGCCGGCCAGGGCCAATGGTGCCAACGCCTCCGGTCCCCGAAGCACCCGTGCCACTGGACGTCGGTGTCGCGGGCTGGCGGCGATCGATGGGATTGGGCGCGCTCAGCTGAGGGCGGCGCGCAGGACCGCGTCGGCCTGTGCGGCACGTTCGGGCTGCATCGATGGATCGCCCTCACCGGCAACCCACACGATGCGCGGATCCCGGCGGAACCAGGTGAGCTGTCGCTTGGCGTACTGCCTGGTTCGACGGGCAGTGACCGCGATGGCCTGCTCGAGCGACCACTCTCCCGCCAGGTGGCGCGCGGCCTCGCCGTACCCGTGGCTGCTCAACGGTCGCCGATCCGGGTCATGACCGGCGTCGAGAAGCGTGCGCACCTCGTCGAGCAGCCCGGTCGCGAAAAGGCGAGCGGCTCGTTCGTCAATCCGCCGGTAGAGCACCTCGCGCGGCCAGCTGACGCCGATCAGCGCCACGCGTCCTCCGTACGGTCGGCTGGTGACAACCACTCCCCCACCCCCACGCTCGGCGCGCTCCAATGCATTCACCACTCGCCGCGGATTGCGCAGGTCCGTGATCGCGGCTGCGGCCGGACTGAATTCCGCCAGCCTGGTGGCGAGCGGCTTCAGGCCTTCGGTCTCGAGCTCGTCCGTCAGGCGCCGGCGAGCATCCGCTGAGCGTGGCTGAGCTGCATAGTCGTGCCCATTGAGCAGCGCAGACACATAGAGGCCGGTGCCACCGACCAGCATCGGAATACGCCCACGGTCGAGGATCTGCGGAAGCAATGCTCGCGCGCGGTTGACCCATACGGCCACCGTGAACGCCTCATCGGGTTCCACGAGATCGAGCAGGTGATGCGGGACGGCCGCACGC
Organism: Candidatus Limnocylindria bacterium; assembly: GCA_051004475.1. Lineage (GTDB taxonomy): Bacteria > Chloroflexota > Limnocylindria > QHBO01 > QHBO01 > JACDBZ01. The sequence goes on from JBPCKH010000265.1 coordinate 3,495, forward strand.
GCCGTGGCGTCTGGCTTGGCGGTGCCGATATCCATGCCGCGATAGACCTGGCGGGAGTCGGCGACGAGGATCTCGACCGGCCATGTTTCGGCCAGCGCCATGGCCAGATCGGTCTTGCCCGACGCGGTCGGCCCGACGATGCCGATGATGGGTCCTGCGACCCCGCGCGGAATATATCCGCATATACTCCGCGCTCCCACGGACCTACACCTCGATCAGGCGCTGAACCTGTTCGATGGCGCTCGCGCGTCCGGTGGCCGGATCGGCGGTGATGATGACGGCGTTGAAGGAGACAGGTCCCTCGGCGACCGCGAAGCGGGTCGGCAGGTGGCGAGTGAACCGCGGCAGCACCGTCTCGAGGCTGAAGCCGATGACGGAGTCGCGCGGTCCGGTCATGCCGATATCGCTGATGTACGCCGTGCCGCCCGGAAGCACGCGGGCATCGGCGGTCGGCACGTGGGTGTGCGTGCCCACCACGCCGGACACCCGGCCGTTGAGGTACCAGCCCATGGCGTTCTTCTCCGACGTGATCTCGCAGTGGAAGTCCAGGATCCGAACGGGTGGCAGCGGCTCGGCGGACTCGTCCAGGAGCTCGTCGAGCTTGGTGAACGGTGAGTCCAGCTGGTTCATGAATACACGACCCATGGCATTGATGACAGCCACCTCGGTGCCGTCATCGGCATGGTGGACCAGCCATCCGCGTCCGGGTGCCTCATCCGGGTAGTTGATCGGGCGCAGGACGGGCCGATCGCTGTCCAGGTAGTCGTAAATCTCGCGCTTGTCCCAGATGTGGTTGCCACTGGTGATGACGTCGATCCCGCCGCCCAGCAGCTCTTCCGCGAGGCTGGGCGTGAGTCCGGCACCGGCGGCGGTGTTCTCGCCGTTGGCGATAACGAGGTCGATATTCAGCTCACGGCGGAGGTCGGGCAACACCTGCATGACCGCCAGTCGACCCGGCTTGCCGATGATGTCGCCGATGACGCAGATGCGAACGCCTCCGACAGCACCGTTCACCGCGCGTAATCGACGGCACGCGTCTCGCGAATCACGGTCACCTTGATCTGGCCGGGGTACTGCAGCTGGTCCTCGATCTTCTTCACGACATCACGAGCCAATCGGCTGGAGGCCAGGTCATCGATGTCCTCGGGGCGCACCAGGATGCGGATCTCGCGGCCGGCCTGGATCGCGAAGCAGCGCTCGACACCGGGGAAGCTGAGAGCGATCTGCTGGAGATCCTCCAGGCGCTTGACGTAATTATCGAGGTTCTCGCCACGAGCACCTGGTCGTGACGCACTGATCGCGTCAGCGATCTGCACTACCGTCGCCTCGACGCTCTCCTGCTCGACCTCCTGTTGATGTGCCGCGATGGCATTGCAGACCACCGCGCTGACGCCATATCGCTTGGCGATGTCGCCGCCGATCAGCGCATGCGGCCCTTCCACCTCGTGATCGACCGCCTTGCCGATATCGTGGAGGAGCCCGCCCTTCTTCGAATCGGCCACGCTCGTCCCGATCTCGGCCGCCAGCAGGCCGGCGAGTCGTGACGTCTCGACGCAGTGATCGAGCACGTTCTGGCCGTAGCTGGTGCGGTATTTCAGACGACCGATGAGCTTGATCAGCTCCGGATGCAGTCCCGGAACGCCGGCATCGTAGGCTGCCTGCTCGCCCGCCTGCCGCATGACGACCTCGATCTCGGAGCGGCACTTCGCCACCGTTTCTTCAATGCGTCCGGGGTGGATGCGGCCGTCGGAGATGAGCTTGAGCAGCGTCATGCGCGCCACTTCGCGTCGCACCGGATCGAAGCCCGACAGCACCACCGCCTCGGGCGTGTCATCGATGATCAGGTCGACCCCGGTCGCCTGCTCGAGGGCGCGAATATTGCGGCCCTCCCGACCGATGATGCGACCCTTCATCTCCTCGTTCGGCAGGGGAACGACGGAGATGGTCGCCTCTGAGGTGTGATCCGCAGCGATCCGCTGCATGACCGTGGTCAGGACGCGGCGTGCCTTGTCCTCGCCCTCCTCGTGAGCGTGGCGCTCGACCTCTCGGACACGATGCTGAGCCTCCGCCTGCGCTTCGTCGACGATCTGACGGATCAGGCCGTCGCGGGCCTCGGCCGCGCTCAGTCCTGAGATCCGTTCCAGCTCGGCCGAGTGGCGCTCCTGGAGCACTCGTGACCGCTGCAGCTCCGTCTCGAGTTCGTGCTGGCGAACGGTGAGCGCCTCGTCGCGACGCTCGAAGCCCTCCAGTTTGCGGTCGAGTGCCTCCTCCCGATCGAGGAGTCGACGCTCGGAGCGCTGGATCGTGGCGCGCAGTTCGCGGCCTTCCTCTTCGGCAGCGCGACGCAGTTGGAGGGACTCGTCCTTCTCCTCGAGGACAATCTCCTTCTGCTTGGCGCGCGCGTCAGCCACGAGACGCTCGGCGTAGTGCTCGGCGTGCTTGATCGATCGCGCGCTGAACAGGCGACGGGCGAAGAACCCAATGGCAATCCCGCCAATGGCGGCAATCGCCGCCACGACGGCGACGACGATGAAATCAGGCATGTCGGCTCCCCCATTACGTTGGAGCCCGGTATGGGCGGTGTCCGCGCCGGCCGCTGGGTCGGTGCATCGAAACACAGTGATCTGTGAGCAATCGGGCCGGTTCCCGACCCGGGGAGTGTAGCGCAACTCCACATGTTCCCGGCGAACGCGCTCAGGTCGCGAAGATGCGCCCCATCAATCGAACGTGATCAAGGTCGCGCGGCAGGAAGTCCTGGAGCATGACTCGCTGCGTCCCCTGCCGCTCGAAGGCTACGATCTGTTCGCGCGCCTCGTCGGGGGTTCCCATGATCCAGCGTCCACGGCGTTCGGCCAACCAGGCTTCTGCCTCCATGGCGCTCTGCCCCAGTGCCCCCATGAGGTCGTTCACCCGGGCGTGCAGGTCGCTCTCCGTTTCGGCTACCAGCACCCCGGTCATGGCGGAATAGACGAGCTCGTCTGGATCACGCCCAACGGCTTTGCAGGCGGCCCGGACCCGCCCGTACGCGTTCGGCACGTCGCCGGGCGAGGCGGAGATCAGGTTGAATTCGTCGCCATAGCGAGCGAGCAGCTCAGCCATCCGCGGCAGTCCCTTGCCACCCAGGATGACATGCGGATGCCGCCGTCCGCCGCGAGCGACGTCGCCATGCCGTTTCGTTCCACGGATCTGCCAATGCGCACCGTCGAATGACCAACCATCGGCCTCGGTCCAGAGGCCGTGCAACATGGCAAGCTGTTCGGCGAGCATGTCATAGCGCTCGCCCAGCGGTGGAAATGGAATGCCGAGCTGCGCGTGCTCGTCCTCGTTCCAGCCTGCCCCGAACCCGGCTTCGATCCGCCCGCCACTCATCTCGTCCACGGTCTGGATGACCTTGGCCAGGTTGCCCGGGACGCGGAACGTCACGGGTGATACCAGCGTCCCGAGTCGAATCGTGGTCGTCTCACGCGCCAGGCCGGCAAGCGTCGCCCACGCATCGGTCGTCGGCTGGCCGGATGCTCCGGGAAAGCTGGCGTAGTGATCAGAGCGGAAGAAGGCCTCCAGGCCGGCCGCTTCGGCCGTGCGCACGATCGCGAGGATCTCGTCGTAGGTGAGCCCCTGCTGGGGCTCTGTCATCAGGGCATATCGCATGCGCATAGCCTATCTGGAACGAGTACGCCTCGACGAGCTGCGGGCTTCCTGGTAGTGCGCGAGGTACGCGTCCAGATCCGCCCGTGCGATCGTCTCGCCGATCACGTCGAGCGGTAGGTCCTCCACGCGCTTGAATCGCAAGCACGAATTACCCATGTCCAGCGTCTTTTCTGACGTTGCGTAGCGCTTCCGGAACCAACCTCCGTGGCCGAATCGCCGCACACGTTGTTCAGGTAGAGGCCCTTTAGTGCTTCTGGCTTGCAAGTCCGACGAGGCCCAGCGGACGGCCGTTGTACGTGTCGGGGAAGCGTTCGAGCGGGACATACCATCCGATCATGCCGTACTGCATTCCCTCCTCGAATCCCGCGGGGAGGTTCTCACGCACCACTCGTCGCACCGACTCGACGGCTTCGCGGCGATTGTCGGGCAGGGAGCTGATGTCCTCATCCGGCGTGCGTGGCTCGCTTGAGGCCATGATGTTGTGCTCCGACGTTGGTCCGTACCGAAGACCCTACCGCCCCTCGTCTTCGTCCGTGAGGGAGCCGGCGCGACGGATGGCGCCGCGCACAGTCTCGGGATCAAATCCGCGACGGACGAGAAACATACCGATGCGCTGACGAGCCTTTCCCTCGTCGGGAAGCGAACGGCCCCTGAGGTGGCGCATCAGCGCCTCGTCCGCGCGGTCCTCCTCCGTCCCCGGCAGGTCTTCGTCCTCGGGAGCGCGTTCCGGTTCGATATGCACCTCGCGATAGGCCTGGATCACATCACGTTCGATGCCGTGCTGGCGCAGCTCGGCCTCGATCATGCGCCGGCCGCGCGCGGCGTGACGATCTCGTTGCTCACCCCACCATCGCGCGAACGCGGCGTCGTCCACGTAGCCCATCTTCGCCAGTCGAGCGAGGGTGGCCCCGATATCCAATGCTCCCACTCCGCCTCGACGCAGCCGCCGGTCGAGCTCCCAGCGAGTGCGTGGTCGCGCACCGAGAAAGCGGATGGCAATCTCCATCGCGCCCGACGCGTCGGGCGGCTCGTCAGGCTGACGCTTTCGGGTGGCCCGCGCGGTCATCGGTCCTGGCTACTCCGCCTCGCTGATGCCGTCGACGCCAACCTCGATACTGGCCACGCGCCCGCGAATCTCGTCGTCGATGCGCCTGGCAACCTCGGGATTCGTCTTGAGGAACTCGCGTGAGTTCTCGCGCCCCTGGCCAAGACGCACGTCACCATAGTTAAACCACGCCCCGGTCTTGGAGAGCACGCCTGCCGCGATGCCGACGTCGAGCAGCCCGCCCTCGACGCTGATGCCCTCGTTGTACATGATGTCGAACTCCGCCACTCGGAAGGGGCTGGCGACCTTGTTCTTGACCACCTTGACGCGGGTTCGTGAGCCGATCGCATCGGTCCCCGATTTGAGTGTCTCGATGCGCCGGATGTCCATTCGCACGCTGGCGTAGAACTTGAGCGCACGGCCACCCGGGGTCGTCTCAGGGTTTCCGAACATGACGCCGATCTTCTCGCGCAGCTGGTTGGTGAAGACGAGCGCCGTGTTGCTGCGGTTGATGGCGCCGGTCAGCTTCCGCAGCGCCTGGCTCATGAGCCTCGCCTGAAGGCCCATGTGGCTGTCGCCCATATCGCCCTCGATCTCGGCACGCGGCACGAGCGCCGCCACCGAGTCCACGATCACGACATCGACCCCGTTCGAGCGGATCAGGGTCTCAGCGATCTCGAGCGCCTGCTCCCCGGTGTCGGGCTGGCTGACAAGAAGCTCATCGACGTCGACGCCGACATTGCGGGCGTAGCCGGGATCAAGCGCGTGCTCCGCGTCGATGAAGGCGACGATGCCACCCATGCGCTGGGCATTGCCGGCGACGTGGTAGCAGAGGGTCGTCTTGCCGCTCGACTCCGGGCCGTAGATCTCTGTGATTCGGCCGCGCGGCACGCCGCCGACCCCGAGTGCGAGGTCGAGCGCGACTGATCCGGTCGGGATCGCTTCGACGTTCTGCGCTGCACGATCCCCGAGACGCATGATCGACCCTCGGCCGAACTGCTTCTCGATCTGAAGGATTGCCGCGTCGACGGCCCGCCCTCGCTCGCCGTTCTTCTCTACCGGGACCTGGGCTGTTGCCACCAGTGCATCCATAACTCGTTTCGCTCCTGAATCAGTCTGTGTGTCCCGGCGGCGCTATGGTTCACTCGTCGTCGCTGGGCGTGCGCTCCTTGCGCCTGGGCTTGATCACCTCAACCGATGCCGGCGGTTCGTATGTGGACGTCGTCGGCGGGAGCTTCGGCGCCTTCTCCTTGGCCTTGCGCTTCGGCTCCTTCTTTGGTCGATCTCGGCCCTTTGCCATCTCGAACCTCCTGTTTCGAGCCGGTCAGGCTGCGCCATCCTGCGCCGCCGGCCCTTACCAACCAATTACCCGGCGCTTATCGGCACCGATGCGGTCGATTCTACGCTGGGCCGCGACAGCTCTGGCGTCGCGATCCGCCTCATTCTACACCCGTGTCATACGATGTCATACAATGGCGGCCCCTGCCTGCCCTCGTTCGGCCCGCCGGGGCGGAGCCAACATCAACCGGACGAGGAGAGTGTCCGGACCCAGGTGCGATCTGACCCGCGCCACGGGTGGGATGACCATGAAGCCGCGGCTCGATCGTCGTTAGCCCCGTGGTACAGGTCGCGGAGAAACGGGGCTCGCGCGTGCTCGGAGAG
>JBPCKH010000266.1:0-2510 GCA_051004475.1 Candidatus Limnocylindria bacterium
GCATGGGCCAGCGTGGCCTGATCCTGTCTCCCGCAAAGGCCGGCAAGACCACGGTGCTCAAGCACATCGCGGCCGGGATCACGGAGAACCATCCCGAGGCCCTTCTCATGGTTGCGCTCATCGGCGAACGCCCCGAGGAGGTCACCGACATGCAGCGCAATGTCGACGGCGAGATCTACTCGTCGACCTTCGATGAGCCGACCGAGAACCATACGCGCGTCGCGGAGATGTGCCTCGAGATCGCCAAGCGCCAGGTCGAGACCGGCCGCGACGTGGTGATCCTGCTCGACTCGATCACGCGCCTTGCGCGCGCCTACAACCTGGCGCTCCCGGCATCGGGCAAGACCCTGTCCGGCGGCGTCGACCCCGTTGCGCTGTACCCGCCAAAGCGATTCTTCGGCGCTGCGCGCAACATCGAGCATGGCGGCTCGCTCACCATCATTGCGACCTGCCTGGTCGACACCGGTTCGCGGATGGACGATGTCATCTACGAGGAGTTCAAGGGCACGGGCAACATGGAGCTGGCGCTCGATCGCAAGCTGAGCGAGAAGCGGATCTTCCCGGCCATCGACGTCCTGCGCTCGGGCACGCGTCGCGAGGAGCTGCTCCTCGACGAAAACGAGCTGCGGATGGTGTGGACCATGCGTCGCATGCTCAGCGCCGTCGGGCCCAACGAGGGCATCGAGCTGCTCATGCAGCGTCTCGGCAAGACGGCGAACAACGCCGAATTCCTCGTCTCGCTGTCCAGGAGCGTCGAGGCCTCCGAGCGTTCGTAGGATCTGATCGGCATGCGTCGGAAACGGGCGACGGCGCTGGTCGCGTCGCTCGCGCTCCTCGTCACGGCATGCGGAAGTGAATCGGCCAGTCAAACCGTGGCGCCGACCCCATCGGTGACCGCCGCCGAGAGCGCAGTCGCCTCCACGGAACCGCCCGCGCCAGCAATCGAGCCGGCGCCTGGATCTGATAGCACGGTATACGAACCGAATCCGGGAGCCATCGTAGTGGCGATCGATGCCGGACACGGCGGCTGCCTCGACTGGGGCGTGCCGGATCCGTCCGAGCGCGGCGTGGAGCTGGCGGAAAAGACATTGACGTTGTCGATCGCCCGGCGACTTCGTGATCTGCTGGCTGCCGAAGGCATCGGCGTGATCATGATCCGAGAGACCGATGAAGCGCTGGCTGGCGACGATTACGCCCCGCTCGGCTGTGCCGGGCCAGCCTGGCGTGACGTGAATGGTGACGGCCTGAGCGGCTTTGGGCCGGATGTGCCGGAGGCAACCCGAACCCGCGACGAGCTCCAGGCTCGACTGGACCTGGCCAACCTGGCCCGGGCCGATGCGCTCCTCAGCATCCACATCAATTCACCGACCGAGGGCGGGGAGCGCATCGAGATCGCATTCAGCGAGACCTTCTACACCGATGAGACGCCGTGGGGCTCGACCGCAACGGCCACGCTGGCGGACACGACGCAGGCCGGCGTCGTCGAGCGCCTCGCATCGCTGGCCGATTACGAGCGCGGCGATCGCGGCACGACCGCCCATAACTTCTATATGGTGGCGCCGCCCCTGTTCGAGACGACGTCGGAGCGCACCGATCCGCTCAAGCAGCCGACGCGCGGGGGACTGATGCCGGTCGTGCTGTCCGAGGTCGGCTCGATCACCCTGCGCAGCGAGCACGACCTGCTCGCATCGGCCGAGGGACAGGACGCCGTGGCGCGCGGCCTGCTCGACGGCCTGGCGGCATTCCTTGCCGATCGCGAGCTGGCTGCCCGCATCGATCTGGCAGATGCTCCCTCGGGGCTGGCGCCTGAGGCGATCGATGGCAATGGTCCGCCGTTTTGGGCGGCGGTGCAGCCAGAGGGACCACTCAAACTGCGACTGACCAACACGGGTGCGGTGGCGTGGCCACGCGACATCGCGCTCGCCGGCGGGTGGGAAGCGTCGGATCAGCCGTACCTTGTGATGGCGCCCCCGGACCTCGAGCGGGTGGCCTCCGAGGTGCCCGCGCTGGCGCCGGGAGAGTCGGTCGTTGTCAGCGTGGAGCTGCCGCCGGCACCGGACGGCCGCGCTGTGGCATGGATGTCGCTGGAGATTCAGGGCGCGACGCTTGCCGACCACGGGGCGCCCGCACTTCAGCTCTCCAACCAGGTGCCCTGAACCGGACCGCACCCGACCGTTCCGCCCGGCCCCGGTGGTACCTGCCCTCCGGGCGTTTTCGGGTTTGACCCCACCGGATGATGGCGTTACCATGCCACGGCACGCATCTGGCCCATCGGCGGCGGGGGAATCGACCTTCGGATCGGACCGATGTGGCGGATCGTGCGACAGCGTTTCCTTGACCATCCGTAGGCGGAGTTGGACTCTCTCTATTGCCTGATTCGCGACGGCGTTACCGCCGCATCACCGAAAGCCGACTGCCGACCCGGATGATCGCCCATCTCGCCGTCGTCAGCCTCGTGACCCTCGCCTCTGCCGCCGGCATCAGCCATGCGCAGAGCACTGGTACCACCC